>SKJA01000131.1 GCA_007116105.1 Candidatus Izemoplasma sp. | reverse complement strand
TTAAGACTTTTGCCGTATGCTTTGAATGTGACACACGAAACAATCAAGCCACACAGTGTCCCCCAAACAACCATCACACCGTCCAAACGGGCTTTACCAAAGGGCGAGAGTTTGCATAAAGTTTACCGTGAACCTCTGCCTGCGCCACCCCTTAAAACCAGCGCCCGCTTCTCGATGCAAGAACTTCAACTGTTGCCAAAAGAAGTCTTAGAGAACATGCGTTATGGTGACACCCTACATCAGTGGCTAGAACGTCTTGATTTTAAACACAACCCACTCAAACAACTCGAAGCACTCACCCTCGACCCTGTCATGATGCGTCACCTCAAAACCTTCTTTAGTCAACCTTTATGGTCTGAAATTGAAATTGTCGAGGTCTATCAAGAAGTCGCGTTCGTCGATGAAACCGACGACCAAACAAGACAGGGCTACATCGATTGTCTGATTGAAACCCCCACGTCCATGATTGTCATTGACTACAAACTCAAAACCATCGACAAGCAAGCGTACATTGAGCAAGTTCAAGGGTACATGGACGTCGTGAAGCGTCAGTTCAACAAACCTGTACAAGGATATTTATATTCCTTGATAGAAGGCCGTTTTCAAACGGTTGAGGAGCGTTTATAATGGAAGGTAGAATCATTAAATTAACGGGTGGACTCTACACCGTTCAAACCGTGCAAGGTCCGATCGAAGCCAGACCTCGAGGTCTTTTTCGCCACCACAACCAAGCCCCCAAAGTCGGCGATAAAGTGCTCATTGAAGGGAGCACCATCACCGAATTGTTTGAGCGCACCAATGACCTTCAGCGGCCAAGCATAGCGAATGTCGATCAAGCCTTCTTACTCAACGCTGCGGCGAACCCTGAGTTCAGTTTTAATCTCTTAGACCGTTTTTTAGCTTTAATTGAGTCGCATGATGTCCGGGCCGTGATTGTGGTGCCTAAAATCGATTTATTAGACGCGTCTCAACTGGCAACACTTAAAGCTCAAATGCGCTACTATGAGCCCTTTTATGACATTCATTACGTCAGCACCAAAGACCCAAGTACCTTCACCTCACTTAAAGCGACCCTCAAAGATAAAATCAGTGTCTTAGCCGGTCAAACAGGCGCCGGTAAAAGTAGTTTACTCAACGTCATTGACCCGAACCTAGATTTAAAAACAGGTGAAATTTCTAAAGCCTTAGGCCGTGGTCGACACACCACAAGACACACTCAGTTGTGGCCGGTTGAGGGTGGACTCTTAGCCGACACTCCGGGGTTTTCAAAACTCACGTTTGATCATTTGAAACCTGAAGAATTGCCACACCTTTTCCCTGATTTTGTGGCGCTGAGTGAAGGCTGTAAGTTTCGAGAGTGCCAACACTTAAACGAACCTCATTGCGCTGTCAAACAGGCGCTTCAAGCCGATCAAATCTTAAAGAGTCGGTATCAAAACTATCAAATCTTGCATCAAGAACTTAAAGACGTTAAACGCTACTAGCGTTTGACCCATGAAACTAAGGTGGTGTTTTTATGATTGTTGCTCCTTCATTATTAGCGGCGAACTTTGCCCAACTCCAAGCCGACATCGAAACCATACAAGCTGCTCAGTGGCTGCATCTTGACGTTATGGATGGTCATTTTGTGCCCAATCTTTCGTTTGGTCCTGGTGTGATTAAGCAGTTAAGGCCCCATTTTCATGGGGCGTTTGATGTCCATTTAATGGTTTCCAATCCAGGCGATCTACTCAATGCCTATCTCGACGCGGGTGCGGATGCGATTACGGTCCATGTCGAAGTTGACGAACCGCTTGAACCACTATTAAAAGCCATTAAAAAAGCCGGCGTCAAGGCTGGAATCTCCTTAAAACCGGGCACCGCCTTAACGGCACTTGAACCCTATTTAGAGGTCGTTGACCTCGTGTTGGTGATGAGTGTTGAACCAGGATTTGGCGGTCAAGCCTTCCAACCCGAAGCCCTCACCCGCATCGAGCAGTTGAAAATTTGGCGTCAAGCGCATGCGTATGACTATTTGATCAGTGTCGATGGTGGTGTTGATTTAAATAACGCGCAAGCCTTAAAGCAAGCAGGCGCGGATGTCTTAGTGGCAGGCAGTACCATTTTTAAGGCCACCGACCGCCAAGCTGTCATTGAGGCGCTTGAACATGCGCGTTAACATCTATGCGGATCCTGTGAACTATACGCTCTCACCCTCTCATCTGCCTCAAGCAGATTTTCACATCGGCTTAGAACAAGGGGCCTATGAAGCCTTTATCAAAGGCGTTAAGTTGGGGGTAGTTTTGGGTGATTTTGATAGTTTAGAAAGTTCTAAACTCCGTGAGCTTGAAGCGCAGGGTATTTCCATTGTGCGACATCCCGAAGAAAAAGATGACAGTGATACCGCTTTAGCCATCCAATACGCCTTGGCGATGAACGCGGATGAGATCTGGGTGTATGGAGGGATAGGCAGTCGCTTTGACCATTCATATGCCAATGCACTGTGGTGTAAGAAGGCACCGGTTACATTCATCACGGATGTGACCAAAGTGTACGTGTTGCACCCAGGTAGACACGCGTTAAAGCCACAACATCCCGTGATTTCGTTTTTTGCTTTAGACGCGATCGATGCCCTCACCTTAACAGGATTTAAATACCCACTAAAAGCCCACCCATTGTCCGTCGAAAATCCCTTATGTTTGAGCAATGAGGGGTATGGAACCGTTGAGTTTAAGGAAGGCACCTTGATGGTGGTAGAATCGAATGAGTCATAAAAAAAAGGCTTCACCAAGAGGTGAAACCTTTTTTAAGCGCGTGTTAAGTTAGATTTTTTTAGTGCTCTGGCAGAGACATAAACAGTCTTAATTGCCCCATCTTCAACAATCCGAATTTTCTGCAAATTCGATTTCCACTTACGACGTGATGCGTTCATTGCGTATGAACGATTGTTGCCTGAGAGCGTTTTTCTGCCCGTAATATAACATTCTTTTGCCATGACGTTGCCTCCGATCTCTACCAAATTACAGCTCTATTATTATACAAGATATAAGAAATAAATCAACCATTTTATTTAAAACATTCACATACTGCACGTTATCTTGTATATCTTGCATTTTAGTTTTTGTTATGCTACAATGAGGCGTACAAAATGCGACAAAATAAAATAACTTGATTGATTAAATTAATGATACCACGAACGATAAAGACATTCAACGGAGGCTTTTTTATGAAAGCAAAAGAAATTGATGGTAATTTACTGAAACTGATCATCACCAACGGCAGTATTAAACTGAAAAACCAACACCAACAAATAAATGATTTAAATGTCTTCCCAGTTCCTGATGGGGACACCGGCAGCAACATGCAGTCCACCATGATGAGTGGTGTAAGCGCCATTCGTAATCTTGATAACCAACCGGTTGAAGCAGTCGGTAAGGCACTCTCACGCGGTCTACTCATGGGCGCAAGAGGGAACTCAGGCGTCATTTTATCGCAACTCTTCAGTGGTTTTGCAAAATCATTCCAATCCTTAAAAACCGCCGATGCACCGACCTTTATTGAAGGCTTAAAACAAGGCGTGCAACAAGCGTATGGAGCCGTCATTAACCCTGTCGAAGGCACCATCCTTACCGTCGCTCGTGAAGCGGCTGAAAAAGCAAGCTTGTATGCAACCCCAGATTCAGACATTGAAGATGTCTTAGAAATCTATTTAAGTGAAGCGAAAGCGTCACTTGACCGGACCCCAGAGTTACTGCCTGTATTGAAAGAATCGGGCGTAGTAGACTCAGGTGGAGCTGGTTTGATTGTCATCATCGAAGGAATGATTTCAGCACTTCGTGGTGAGGTTTATCAAGAAGAACAAGCCAAAGCACATGTGGCTAAAGTCCATGACATCGAAGGGGAAGTTGAGTTCGGTTATTGCACTGAGTTCATCATCCAACTCGATCCCGAAAAACGCTTTAACAAAGACAAACTCGTCAAGCAG
>SKJA01000048.1 GCA_007116105.1 Candidatus Izemoplasma sp. | reverse complement strand
GGCATCCACTAGGGTCGATTTTCCAGCGTCGACGTGAGCAATCACAGCGACATTTATAATGTTTTTTTTGCGCATTTAGTTTCCTCCAAAAAGCGTACAGATAACTATAACACACAATGCGAGAAACGCATGTGTTTTGTTTTAAAAAACGCTTACTTTAAACGGGTGATCTACGCAAGTCATAAAAAAATACCCATGCGTTGGATGCATGGGCATTCTTTACGTTAGCTGAACGGTTCTTGCAATTAAGGCACCACTGTGCGGTCCAACTTTGACAAAATAACTGCGTTGTTCGGTGGTCCAAGCCATGTCGATGTTGAAGGCTTTAAACATCGCGTTGGTTAAGGTAAACACCGTCGTTTTCTCTTCACCCGCGTCTAAATACACCTGTTTAAACGCTTTGAGTTCGTTGACGGGTCTGGATACTGAAAAGCTTTGCGCTTCAATGTAGAGTTGAACGGTTTCTAAAGCGCCGTGACTTCCATGATTTTTAAGTGTCACATACACTTTAACCGTGTCGTCTTCACGTAAATGGTCTTTTGATAAGAAGACATCAGAATACTCAAACTGACCGTACGTTAAGCCAAACCCAAAGGGATAGAGGGGTTCATTCGGGATGTCAATGAACCGAGAGTTATAACGATACTCAGGACGTGCATGATCAAAGGGTCGTCCGGTGTTTAAATGATTGTAATACACTGGAATTTGACCCTCGTGATAAGGGAATGTGAGTGTTAAGCGTCCGCTTGGACTGACTTGACCACTGAGTAAGCGATACAAGCCAGCCCCAGACATCGTGCCGGGTTGATACGCATACAAAATCGCATCTGCGAAGGGTTCAAGCTCAGTCAAGATCAACGGTCTTCCTGCGAACACCACCAAGACAATGTTTTTCCCGGTTTGGTGGGCTTTTTTCACGAGTGCTTCTTGTGAGGCTGACAAACGAAGCTTGGCTTTTGAGTTCCCTTCTCCTGCCTCACTCCCCGCTTCTCCTAGCGCCACGATGATGGTATCCAGTTCTCTTGAACGAGTGTCGAGCGTTGTCTCATCGAGTAAAACATAGGGGTGCTTTGCTTGGTCGAAGGCTTGTTTGAGCGTAATGACATCGCTTTTTTCACACAACGCGGCCCATTCGCCAATGACATCTTGACTTTCAATGAAAGGACCGAACAGGCCGACGGTTTGTTTGGGCTTTAGCGGCAAAGCATCGTCATTTTTTAACATGACCACCGTTTTTTCGACCGCCTCTTGAGCGAGGGCTTTGGTCGTTTCAAGCAACATGTATTGGGCGCTGTCTTCATAAAAATTGCGGTAAGGATTGTCAAACAGACCCAACTGTTCTTTTAGTGTTAAGATGCGTAGCACGCGTTCATTCAGTGTCTCTTCACTGATTTTACCTTCAGCGATCAACTCTTTGAGGTGATGTTGGAATGTCTGAGAGACCATTTCATGATCGAGCCCAGCCTCAAAACATTGGTAAGCCACGTCTTTCGTGTCTGTGGCCACTTTATGCTGGATGATTTCTTCGGTCGAAGTGTAATCGGAGATGATCACGCCTTGAAAGCCCATCTCATCGCGCAACACATCGTTTAACAACCAACGATTGGCGGTCGCAGGACGATCGTTGATGACGTTAAACGCCGTCATGACCATACGAACGCCCGCATCGATGCCCGCTTGAAATGGGGGAAACACAACCGAGCGTAAGGTTCGCTCAGAGACATCAACAGTGTTGTATTCGCGGCCCGCTTCAGCAAAGCCGTAGCCAGCAAAATGTTTCACACATGCCGCAATGGCGTGTGGCTGAGCAAGGTCGTCTTGTTGATAGCCCTTTACATACGCCTGGGTCAGGAGACTGGACAAATAAGGGTCTTCACCGTTGCTTTCCATGACACGACCCCAACGTGGGTCACGGACAAGATCAACCATTGGACTGAACGTGACATGAAGGCCGGCATGGGACGTTTCGTAGGCAACACCACGACTCACCCGTTCGACCAAATCCGGATCCCAACTGTTTGAGAGCGCTAGGTTGATTGGGAACGCTGTTTTGTAGCCGTGGATGACGTCAAACATAAACAGCAATGGAATCCCTAAGCGAGATTCTTCAACGGCTGTTTTTTGTAACATCTTTAAGTCGCGTTCATCATGGACGCTCAGCACCGAGCCGACACGTCCAGCCTTGATGGCTTCAATGGTACCGCTGTGGTCAACCACATGACCTGTGACGACGGTCGAGAAATAGGCACTTTGTTGGAGTTGACCAATTTTTTCTTCAAGTGTCATCTGACTGAGTAACGCGCTCATCTTCACAGAAGGCGAAGACGACTTTAGCGTGTTTGATTTCATGGTCCACATCCTAATCTTGGTAAATTTTTATCTCTTTGATGATGTATTGTTGAGGAAACATCGAAAAATCCACTGGGCCACCGAGCGTGCCACCAATCGCAAGGTTTAAGATCAGATAAAAATCATCGTCGTCAAAAGGCCAGCCTTTTGAGGAAGCATCTCTGTTGTCTTCGCCGCGGTGGTAGGTGACCATGGATTGATCATTGAGCAAATACTCGATGCTGTCTTGTTTCCAATGAATGGAATAGGTTTGAAAGTCATCGGACAATCCTGGAACGTGAAACGCACTGACATACTCTGACTTTGTGGTGTGGTTATGACTTTCTGTATGAAGACAACAAAGCCACTCATCCAAACGATTGCCTACGTGCTCCATGATGTCAATTTCACCACTGCGTGGCCAACCACCGTGTAGCTCACGTTGACTCATCATCCATGCCGCTGGCCAAGTCCCTTTCCCTTTGGGCACTTTGGCCACAATGTCGATGCGTCCATATTTAAAGTAAAACTTATCTTGAGTGTGGATTCGCACACTTTCAACGACGTCGTTTTCATGTGTTGCTTGTAACACCAACCCTTGATTGAAAAACAAGTTCTTGGGATGATTAACATACACTTGAATCTCACGGTTGGCCCAAGCTTTACGCTCGACAATGGTCCAATCGTTAAGATCAAGTGCATTCATGTGTTGGAAGTCAAAATGTTTAAGTAGTTTCATGAACTTCTCCCTAGTGGTAGACTTTGGTGCTTTCACCGGTGATTAAGACGGTGTCCACGGTGATCGTTTCACCGAGCTGACTTTGGTCTTTTTGATCGATTAACTGGAGTACTTTGCGTGCAGCCATTTCACCCATTTTTCGGGCGTCCTGACGAATCGTGGTCAGGCGTGGTGTGATGAGTTGTCCTAAATCGATGCCGTCAAACCCCATGATTGAAAAATCATCGGGAACTTTTTTACCCACTTCACGAATCGCTTGAATCGCGCCAATCGCCAGTAAATCTGACGCCGCAAAGACCGCTGAAGGCGGGGCGTCAAGATGCAACAGTTTTTTCATGGCACGGTAACCTTCTTCTTTCGAGAAATACTCCCCTGAAACGAGGTAGTTTTCCTCTAAAACAAGACCTAGGCGGGTCATCGATTGTTCAAACGCCAACTTCCGAATGCCACCAATGTAACCATTCGGATCCCCAAAGATATGGGCAATGCGGGTGTGGCCGAGATTTTTTAAATACTGCACCCCTTGAAAGATTGCATCGTCGTTGTTCGAGGTCACGGTGATGGCGTTTTTTACGTGATAATCCAGCACCACCAACGGCATTTCAGAGTCATACAGTTCATTCATCGCAGCGTTGTTAAAATCTTCACATAAGACTAAAATGCCATCGATTTGTTTACGCTTTGCGTGTTGCAAATAAGAACCATCTTGTTTGCCCATTTGCTTGGCTAAAAACATGATGTCATACCCACGCGCTTCGACAAAGCTTTTGAAGCTTTCCAAAACTTTTGCAAACAAAGGATGTTGCAAGCCTTGATTGGTGACTTCTTCAAAGATGATGCCAATGGTATTGGAACGCAGTGTCTTGAGTGAGCGTGCTGAAAGATTGGGGATGTACCCCATTT
>SKJA01000007.1 GCA_007116105.1 Candidatus Izemoplasma sp. | reverse complement strand
TCTTTAAAGGAAAGACCAAAAAACGTCTCTAGCGAGCTCATTCTTTGGCCTCTGCTTCGATGATCGTCGAAACTTTATGGATGACATCTTGACGGACAACGTTTGCTGCTTGACGAATGGCGTTGTAAAAACCCCAAGCTTTTGAAGAGCCTTGCGCTTTAATGACCACGCCTTTTAACCCGTAAATCATCGCGCCACCGATTTCTTCTGGACTCATACGACGTTTGAAACGTTTGAGATTTCCAAGAGATAACACTAACCCCAGTTTACCTAAAATCCCTTTCGATAACTCTTCTTTGAGCATCGCGCCCATGCCACGTGCGGTCCCTTCAATGGTCTTCATCACAATGTTCGCGGTGAAGCCATCGCTGATTAAAATATCGCATGGCGGGGTAAGGACGTCTTTAGGTTCTACGTTTCCGATAAAATTCAGGTTTGGGTTGGCTTTAAACAACGCAAACACTTCGTTATCAATGTCCCGACCTTTTCCTTCTTCTGTGCCTATGTTAATCAAACCAAGCGTCGGTTTTTCAACCCCTAAAACTTCTTTTGCGTAGACGGTCGCAAAATGCGCTTGGTGTACCATAAACTCTGGTTTAATGTCAATGTTACCACCACTGTCGAGCAAAATAAATGGTTTGCCTAACGCCGTCGGTAACACAGGCGCAATGGCCGTGCGTTTCATCGTTTTCATGCGGCCAACCAAAATATGCGCGCCAGCAATAAGAGCTTGCGTCGCACCACTAGAAACTATCGCATCTTGTTCTTCTTGACGGACACTCGTCAAGGCCATCGCCATCGAACTTTTTCGGTTGGAGCGAATGGCTTGGATAGGGTCTTTCTCCCCCATCGGAATCACACCATCACTTTCAACAATGTGTAGTCGAGGGTGATCTTTCAAAAACGGCTTCATCATTTCGCGATCACCAAACAATGTGATCTCAATGTCATCAATCTTTTCAAGCGCTAAAAGCGCCCCAGCAATTTGTTCTTTTGGCGCGTGGTCGCCACCCATCGCGTCGATTGCAATTTTTATCATCATTCACCTCGTTGAATTGGTATTCCCATTATAGCACACGCAGCACCGTTCGTGCTGCTAAGAATCTTGTTCGAGTGACAAGATGTGTTGGATGGTTCGTTCATGTGCGTGTGGATCTTGTAAAATCGCTTGAGCGTCCGCTTTCACCGCTTCAAGCTGGGCGATCAAATCCGCTTCTGAAGTAAAGCGGTAAGGGATTGCGCCACTTTGAGCTTCGCCTAGTAAATCGCCAAAACCACGATACTCAAGATCTTTTTCAGACAATAAGAACCCATCGTCTGTGGTTTCTAAAATGTTTAGACGAGCAGTCGTTTCTTTCGTACCTTTATAGAGAATGTAGCACTGACCTGCTAATGAGCCACGGGCTAAACGCCCTCGAAGCTGATGAAGTTGTGCTAAACCAAAGCGTTCGCCATGGAAAATCATCATCACGGTGGCGTTTTTGACATCAATGCCAACTTCTACCACACTGGTCGCAATCAAGACATCTAAGGCATGAGAAGCAAACGCCTCCAAAATGGCCTCTTTTGAAGGTCTTGGGAGCTGTCCATGAAGCACCCCAATTCTTGCCTTAGGAAAACGGTCAGTATAGTATCGCTCAATCCGCTCGATGCTTAAAAGTCCCTCATCTTCTTCAATTCTGGGCGCAACAAGATAAATTTGCTCTTGACGGGCTAAGGCTGATTCAAGGACGGTGTCTAACACTTTGGCTTTTTTGAGTGGATAGAGGGTGGTTGTCACAGGCTGACGTGTTGAGGGTTTCTGACGTAACGTAATCAGTTCCATATCACCATATAACGTGAGTGCAAGTGTTCTTGGAATCGGTGTTGCACTGACATAAAGCACATCCACCGCTTCCCCTTTTTGAGCCATCGCAAGACGTTGATTGACGCCGAAGCGATGTTGCTCGTCGACGATGACAAACCCCAGTTGGCGGTAAGTCATGCGTTTGGAAAAGAGGGCATGAGTGCCAATAAACAAGGTGTTACTTTGACGCATGAGCCCCTCGGCAACCTCACGCTGCGAGGCGGACATTCCACCTAAAATCAACACGGGTTCAACCCCAAGCGGTTTCAGCCACTGCGTGGCAACTTTATGGTGTTGCTGTGCCAAGGCTTCTGTGGGCGCAAGCAACGCCACTTGCTCGCCGCGTTGAATGACCAGGTAGGCAAGCATCAAGGCCAAGACTGTCTTCCCACTCCCGGTATCTCCTTGCAACAAATGATACAAGGTGGTAGGCTGATTGAGTCCATCAATGAGTGACAACAAGACTTCTTTTTGGGCGCCTGTTAAGTGAAAGGGGAGTTGTGCTAAAAACGGATGTAATGCTCGTTCATGGAGTAAAGAAGCACGGTTTTTTGTGCGTTGTAAGGCATGTTTAGCCAGCAAAGCACGGACTTGCTTGCGTAAAAGCTCTTCATAACTTAAACGGGCCCATACGGCCTCAATGTCCTGTGCGTGATGAGGGTTGTGAACGCGTCGAATGAAGCTTTGATAAGGTAGGAGTTTACGGTTTTCAACCACCCAATCAGGCAAGGGATCGTACGCGTAAATGCCCCCAATCGCACGTGCTTGAGTGAGCGATTGGCGCATTTTCAGTTCACTGATGCCTTCCACACCATACTCAGGGATGATGCCTTCTGTAAAATTCTTACGCAACATCAAGGTGTGTGCTTGTATGCTTTTGTTTTCAGGATTGTAAAGTGCCTCAAAGACAATCAAAACGCCGGGTTTTAGATGCCTTAACCAATGAGTTTGGTTAAAAAAAAGAAGCTGGTGTTGGCGTCCGGCTACCTGCACGGGGACACTGATACGTTTCAGTTTTGCACGGACTTGAAAGACACTCGGACGTGCTAAAACACGTGCTTCAAAATACCCTTTACCTTGCGGTGGCTGATGGGGGTTTTCAAGCACATAGGTGCGGTATCGTTTGGGGTAAGTATGCATGAGATCAACCAGCGATTGAATGCCCGCCTCATGAAAGGCAGCCAGTGTTTTTTCTCCTACACCCTTTAACTGTTGTAACATCGTCAATACCTCACATAAAAAAACCAAGGCAGAAGCCTTGGTTTGTTTGTTATTCTACTGCGACCAGATAATCGTAGACTGCTTGACCGCCTTCGATAAATTCAACCTCGACATGCGCATACGTCTCTTCGATGTGTTTGCGGAGCTTATTGATTTCACGTTTTTCAGCCGCTTCACCGGTCATCACCGTAATGATTTCCGCTTCGGGCGTGACAATTGTTTCAAGCAACGCGGTTAAAGCGTCGTAACGTTTTGGTTTTGCAGCAACGATTTGACCGTCTGCAATACTCAAGAAGTCACCTTTTTGAATTTTTAAGCCTTTGATTTCAGTGTCACGGACGGCGTGTGTGATTTCACCTGAACGAACATGGGCGATGAGCTCATGCATTTCTTCAACAATGGCTTCTAAATCTTGATTTGCATCAAACATGGTTAAAGAGGCGTAGCCTTGAGCAATCGTTTTTGCAGGGATGACGATGACGTTTTTGTCTTCGACATGTTTTGCTGCAGTTTCGGCGCTTAAGAAGACGTTTTTATTGTTTGGAATGATCAAAATGTTATCGGCATTGACGGCTTGGATGGCATCAATGAAATCTTGTGTTGACGGGTTCATGGTTTGACCACCATCAATAATGCGGTCGACACCCATCTCTTTGAACATCGCGTGTAACCCTTCACCATTGACGACTGAGATTAAGCCGTATTTCTTTTTCGCTTCCACACGGAAGACGTTGGTTGGGGTGGGGGTTGCTTCTTGGTGCATCGCACTTTCAGCGTTGAGTAAAATCTCGGTGTGTTGAAGGGTCATGTTTTCAATTTTTAAGGTCGCAAATTCACCATAGAGTTGACCGACGTTTAAGGCGTCACCTGGTGTTTTTGTATGAATGTGAATTTTACAAATCTCATCGTCTGCGACAACCGCAATAGAATCACCTAAACG
>SKJA01000121.1 GCA_007116105.1 Candidatus Izemoplasma sp. | reverse complement strand
GTCTTCCAGCCTGTCCCTGGCGTTGATTCAGCGATGGTGACCCTCAGTTTGAAGAAAGACCGTGCGCTGAGTTTAGAGGAAGAACCACTGTTTTTTGATTTGATCAAGCAGGCCTTTGCCCAGCGCCGTAAGACGTTAACCAATAATCTCACACAGATGTATCCATTCGAAAAACAGGAATTCTTTGATTTTTTTGACTCACGCGGTTTACCACACGATGTGAGAGCGGAAGCATTGAAAGTTGAGGATTTTGTAGAACTATGTCGCTATCTTGGTCAAAGATGGCCGTGAATCCCCTAGTTAAGCGCTGTGTTTCTCGCAAAACACTTTGAAATGCAAACTTTAATGTGATATACTACCGATATATTAAAAGCCACATCATACGCACGGGGGTTTACTGAATGAACATTACCGATGTACGTGTCAAAAAGTTCAATGGTGAAAACCGCTTAAAAGCTATCGCGGCGATTACAATTGACGACTGTTTTGTGGTTCATGAGCTGCGGGTCATCGATGGCAAGGAAGGCTTGTTTGTTGCAATGCCGAGTCGGAAGATGCCAAATGGCGAGTTTAAAGATGTCGCGCATCCCATCAACCAAGAGACCCGTTCCTTGATCGAAACCATCGTCATTGAAGCGTATCATAATTTAAAAGACGAACCCATAGAGGAATAGGGAAATAAATGCAGCTTTTTTGGAAGTTGCATTTTATTTTGCACGCAGAGTCGGTATAATGAAAGTGAGAAAAAAACAGGAGGCGAAGTCATGGCAACCTATAACGGACATAAAGTAAAATTGTTTAGCTTAAACGCGAATCGCACCTTAGCACAACGCATCTCAGACTACACGAAGATTCCATTGAGTCAGTGTGAAGTCAGTCGTTTTGCGGATGGTGAAATTCAACTCGACATTGAAGAAACCGTCAGGGGACATCATGTGTTTGTGATTCAACCCACCCACGATCCAGTCAACGAAAGCTACATGGAGTTGTTGATTATGATCGATGCACTTAAGCGCGCCAGCGCTCAAAGCATCAACGTGGTGATGCCTTATTATGGTTATTCTAGACAAGACCGTAAAGCACGCTCAAGACAACCCATCAGCGCGAAGTTGGTGGCGAACTTACTTCAAGTAGCCGGTGCGTCAAGAGTGCTCGCGATGGACCTTCATGCGGCACAAATACAAGGGTTCTTTGATATTCCCATCGATAACTTTAGAGCCATGCCTATTTTAGTGGATTATCTTAAAGAACGCTTGGGAGATGAAGACCTTGTGGTGGTGGCCCCTGATCATGGTGGCGCGGTGCGAGCACGGAAGCTTGGAGACATTCTTAACTGTCCCATCGCCATCATTGATAAACGGCGTCCGAAACCCAACGTCTCAGAAGTCATGGGCATTGTGGGGGACGTGAAAGACCGTATTGCCATCATCATCGATGACATGATTGACACAGGTGGCACAGTTCAAGCGGCCTCGTATGCCTTAAAAGAAGCTGGAGCGCGACAAGTGTTTGTCGTGTGCACCCACCCAGTTTTTTCAGGCCCAGCGGTGGAACGCATCACAGAAAGTGCCATAGAAGAATTGATTTGTACCGACACCATCGAACTTAAACCGCATCAAAAAGCACCCAAAGTGATTCAATTGACCGTGTCTCATCTCTTAGGGCAAGGCATTTTAAACATCTTAAACAACGAGTCGCTCAGCGGACTCTTTGAAGCGAAGTAAATTGACAAACGAGAGCCTTTTTGTATAATAAAACTAATCAGAAAACAATGAGTGGACGATGCGTTTGTGCTCTTTCCATAGCGACCTCAGGACGGTGAAAGCTGAGGGCTACCACAAGCGATGAACACCCACGAGTGATGGAAGAATGAAGTAGACCCATCCGTATCTCTGCGTTAAAGAGTGAAGCGCTATTTTTTGAACTAAGGTGGTACCGCGGTGAACATCGTCCTTAATCCCTAAAGGGCGATGTTTTTTTATGATAAGGAGGGCTTTTATGAAAACAACCATGCGTCGTCTCATGCATCAAAGCAAGCACACTGAAACCACTGTGACACTTCACGGATGGGTTCGAAACAACCGAGCACAAAAAGCATTCGGATTCATCGATCTTAACGATGGAACACATTTCAACACCGTCCAAGTGGTGTATGAAGAGCGTTTGGAAAATTTCAAACAACTGCAGAAAATTCGTGTGGGCTCGGCGTTAGAAGTGACCGGTCAACTGGTGTTGACACCAGGGGCTAAACAACCGTTTGAGATTAAAGCTGAAGCCATCTCCATGATTGGTGATAGCCCAGAAGACTATCCGATTCAACCCAAACGACACACCCGTGAATTTTTACGTCAACACGCACATCTAAGACCGCGAACCAATCTTTTTGCGGCGGTGTTTCGTGTGCGCAGCATCCTCCATCACGCCATACATGAGTTCTTTAAACAAGAACACTTTATGCATGTAGCTTCACCGATTTTAACGGCTTCTGACGCTGAGGGCGCGGGCGAATTGTTTCATGTCACCACACTCCCTTTAGACAATCCACCACGCTTAAAAGACGGCAATGTGGATTACAGCCAAGACTTTTTTGGCGCTAAAACGCACCTGACAGTTTCAGGACAACTCCAAGCAGAGATTTTTGCACAAGCATTCCGCCAAGTGTATACGTTTGGGCCCACGTTCCGGGCAGAAAACTCCAACACCACCACCCATGCCAGTGAGTTTTGGATGCTTGAACCAGAGGTTGCCTTTGCGGATTTAAACGACATGATTACGCTCTCTGAGAAGATGGTGAAGTATTTGATTCAAACCGTCCTTGATGAGGCGCCTGAAGAAATGGCCTTTTTTGATCAGTTTGTTGAATCGGGACTCAAAACCAAGCTTCAAAAGGTTTTGGACAGCGACTTCAAAGTTCTCACCCATCAAGAAGCTGTCGCGCTGTTAAAAAGCGCAGAGGTCTCCTTTGAACATGCGCCAGGCGACAACAAAGATTTAGCCACAGAACATGAAAAATATCTTGTTAAAACCGTCGGTGGCCCGGTGTACATCATCAATTGGCCGAAAGAAATTAAAGCCTTTTACATGCGTGTGAACGACGATCAAAAAACCGTCGCAGCGATGGACCTTTTAGTTCCTGGTGCGGGAGAGTTGATTGGCGGTTCACAACGCGAAGAACGCTATGACGTCTTGGTCGAGCGGATGCACGCAATGAACATTGAACCAGAAGAATTAGCCTGGTACTTAGATTTAAGAAAATATGGTTCTACCCCTCATGCAGGGTATGGGTTAGGTTTTGACCGCATGTTGATGTATGTCACAGGCATCGAAAACATCCGCGATACCTTACCGTTCCCAAGAACACCTAAGAATTGCAAGTTTTAAAGGAGTTTTATCATGGCCCAAAAAACATCGTTGTTCCGCTTAACCTGGCCCATCTACATTGAGTTGTCGTTTTTTATGCTGCTGGGCTTAGCCGATACGGTGATGTTGAGCCAATTTAGCGATTTTGCGGTTGCGGCAGTAGGCAATGCTAACCGCATTATGTTTTTATTCACGGTGGTCCTAAACATCATTGCGATTGGTGTGGGGGTCGTCGTCAGCCAATACATTGGTGCTAAAGAAGTTCGAGAAGCGAAAAGCGCGGTTCGTGCAGGCTTCATCGGCACGTTTGTGGTGGGCATCACCCTCTCCATCATGATTGCTTTTTTAGGGCCGTCAATTTTACGTCTTGTCGGTGCCAGTCCGGTCATTTTTGATGACGCTTGGATGTATTTAAGAATTGTCTCATTAGGACTGTTTATGATGTCCATGACACAAGCTGCTGGACAGTCATTTAAAAGTTTTGGCGAGCCCAAAACGATGATGACCATCGTAGGCATCAGCAACGTTCTCAACATTGTCTTAAACGCTTTTTTAATCTTTGGATTAGGCCCTTTCCCAGTCTTAGGAGTACGGGGTGCTGCGTTGGCTACGTTAACGTCAAAGGCTTTTGGACTGACGTTGTCGTTGCTTGTGATGTATCGCCGTCACGGGGT
>SKJA01000136.1 GCA_007116105.1 Candidatus Izemoplasma sp. | reverse complement strand
TATGCGCCATCACTGCGCACGTAGCGTTCATACGTACTTTCTGTTCGGCGTGTGCGTCCGGTCGGTTTAAAAAAGCCATACAACATGCCTTCGATAAAGTGAAGCAGCGTGGTTTTGCCCGCTTCGTTTAATCCTTCAAAGAGATTCACACCTGACTCAAACGTATAGCTCGCATCTCGAAAAGCTCCAAACGCAAGGAGGTCGCACCGGAGAATCTTCATCGTGTTTCCTCCGTTTCTAAGAGTGCTTCTAACGCCAAGGCTAAAGCCTCATCGTCGTCCCCATCGTCCGCTTCTAACAGCGTCGCAATGATGGTGTTTTGATAGTTTTTTAAAAGCGCCGCGTGATCGATGTTGGGGCGTCGTTCATCACGCAGTTCATAGGCGTAAAACGCGTCATCTAAACGTGCTTCTAGACGTTCTAGTGACGTTTCTTCTAACCCTTTGGTGCCTGTTAAAATCAAACGATACAAATGCCTTTGACGGTCTGCTTCAACGACATGTTGAAGCCAAGCAGATGCCATCTGTGCGTGGTCTTCGTCTTGAAAGTCCATCGTTTCGTGACGCACTTCGCGCAGGGAAAAAGGCACAAACGTAAACACTTTTTTGGCAAGATCGACAGAGATAAAACCCTTTTCTCCTGTCTCCGAAGGGTCGTGCGGTTCTAGATTGCCACTGTACGCGATGTTGGGCGCGACAAAAGCGTGTTGATGAATGTGGCCTAACGCCACATAATCGGCTGAGAGTTTTTTAAGTTTTGTGAGGCTTGTGAGGTAATGTTCATCTTTGTTGTTTTGGACATCCCCATGTAAAAGCACCACCTTATACGTGCTCGAGGTGTTTTCTAAATGCGTGTGTAACTGATCCAAATCAAACGCGTGCGTGGCTTGGCCAATAAACGTCACCTCCCCTAACGTAAGGGTCGGGTTGTCTTTGGTTAAGACATGCACTAAGGGATGGTCTAAAACCGCAAACCGGGCCTCATGCGCAAAAGCGTCATGGTTGCCTAAAATCACCACCACAGGAAGATTTGCTTGGGTGATGGCGTCCTCTAGGCGTTTTAAGGTGCTTCTAGCCACCCGCGGGTGATCAAACCAATCGCCCGCCACAAGGATGGCTTCATAGTGTTCAGTCACCGCATGCTCAAGCACACGAAAAAAGGCGTCCTCACATTCGTTCAGACGCTTTAAGTACGTGTCACGCGTCTTGAATAAACGACGCGAGGGGGAAGCCCCAATGTGGATGTCCGCAGTATGAATAAAACGCATGATGCCTCCTAAGAGAGAAACATTTGCTCGAGTAAACTGTACATCTTCTCTTCATCAAACAACGTGAACTCAGGATGGGTGATGAGCACGTGTTGGGTGACGTCGGAGATGTGTTCTTCACTGATTTGAAAAGCATACAAGGCTTGACGGGTGAGGGTGAACTGTTGGACAAAGGTTTTTAAACTCGACAACATCTCACCAAGGCGTGCTTCCCCTTCAAGACCAATCAAGTCGCGGCCAAAGACGCGGTTTAAACGCTCTAAGCGTGAGGCCTCTGGTGTGGTTTGAAGCGTTTTTAAGTAAGGAATCAACAACGCCCGCATGGAGACCCCAATGGGCAGTGTCGGGTTGAGTGACATGAACGTGTCTTGAATCATCATCAATGGCGTTTTCGCTTCATGGTATTGATGACGTCCGAGTGCTAACCCAACGTCCATTAAGGCGGTTAAAGTCGTGGCATCCGTTGGGTCTTCTTGATACGCTTTCATGGCTTTCATCAAGCGGGTGATCAACGCGGGTGCTAACTCTAAAAAAGCGTCGTCTTCGCGAAACAACAGCCCATCGATCAGCGTCGCGAGCGTATCAAACGCTTGAAAGATGCCTCGCTCTTTAGGGAGTGTTTTAATCAAAGACAGATCAATCACACCCGAACGGGGTAAAAGGTGCGGATGTTTCAGTTCATAAGACAATTGCGCATACGCGTCGTGCACATACGCAAGCGTGTTCACACACGATTCCACTTTTAAAGAGGTGGGAACCGTGTAAATGGGTGGGTTAAGGTCATGATTTTGTGGAAGAGAGCGTTGTTTTAAGATGTCACTGACCCGGTCAAGGTCGCTGTAGACACTTAAAAAGCTCAACAGTTTTGCACCGTCGAGCACCGCACCCCCACCAATCGCGATGAACACATCAGGGTCCAGCTCATGCATGGTATCCAGTGCTTTTAACAGCGATTTCTCCTCAATGGGTAGTTCAATCGCAATCGTATGAAGTCGTTTGTGGGCAAGCCCCTCAAGAAGCCATACGTAGGTTTCCTGGCGACGTTCAAGCGTGTTGGTTGAAATCACCAAAACAGGACGTTGATACGTCTTCAGTTCTTCTAGGAACGCTGTTTTGTCGGTACTTAGTGAGATAAGATTGGGTTGCGTCGACATACGATGAACCACTCCTTAGACATTAATTATACCATAATTTAACGACTTTCAAGCGGTGCTGTTTTCCTTGCATAGACTATTCACTTCCGTCAAAATGAAGTATACTATACAGGAGGTGAGTTTATGTTAAAACCCTATCAACAACACTATCCAGTCCTATCACCAAGCGCCCGCGTCTTTGAAGGGGCCGTGCTTGTGGGGGATGTCACGTTAGAACGAGACGTCGGTGTTTGGCACAACGCAACCCTCCGTGCAGACATGGCGCCCATCGTCATTCACGAAGGGGCCAACATTCAAGACAATACCGTCATTCACACCGACACCGATCAACCCACCATCGTGGGACGCTATGTGACCGTGGGTCACCGCGCGTTGTTGCATGCGTGCACAATCCATGACCACGCACTCATTGGCATGGGCACGATTTTACTCAATGGATCGGTCGTTGAAGAAGGCGCGATGGTTGCTGCTGGCAGTTTAGTGCCTCCTGGCAAACGCATTCCAAGTTATCATTTAGCGATGGGCTCACCAGTGAAAGTGATCCGTCCTTTAAGTGACGATGAAATTGCGCACAACCGTGCGAATGCGCAAACCTACATTCAACTAAAAAATCAACATGGGTAAGCTGCCATGACACTCGAACAAACATTCATGATTGGTGTGTTAACCCTTATTTTGGCGTTGTTTGCGTGGGACCGTCTACGCTATGACGTTGTCGCCATCGGGGGCTTAGTGCTGGCGGTTGCGCTTGGGCTTGTGCCCATCGATGCCGCTTTTTTAGGTTTCTCCCACCCTGCGGTGATTACCGTCGCGATGGTGCTTGTGCTCTCACGAGGACTGATCAACAGCGGTTTTGTGGACATGCTCAGTCGCAAGATGAGTGTCTTTAAAGGTCGTGGGTATACCGGGTTTTATGTGTTGTTGATAGCCACCGCACTTACGAGTGCTTTAATCAATAACGTCGGCGCGCTGGCGTTGTTTATGCCTTTGGCCATCAAAATGGCCCGCCAAAACCATCATTCTCCTTCGCTTTATTTAATGCCTTTAGCGTTCGCTTCACTCCTGGGCGGAATGATGACCTTGGTGGGAACCCCACCCAACATCATCTTAGCCACATTCCGCAGTGATTTCGGACAAGGCGAACCGTTTCGCTTCTTTGATTTCACCTTAGTTGGAGGCTTCGTGACGTTACTAGGTCTTGGCATGATGATGGTGTTGGCACGAACATTGGTGCCACAACGAATCAGTGAGCACGACGATGAAGATCTCTTTGACATCAACAACTATGTGATGGAGTTTAAAGTATTAGAAGATTCTAAATGGACTGGGGAACGGCTCAGCCGTCTGAGTGAGCTAACCAATGAACTGATTGTGATCGCGCTCATCCGCGACGGTGATCGGATGGATAATCCGCGTTTCTCTCGCCTCTTTAAAGCAGGCGATACGCTGATTGTGCGTGCGTCTGTGGACAGCGCTCAAGAACTGACCGATCGCTCTGGGTTCCGCCTCAGCGGATCGGATAAACTCAAACAAGATTTACTGCAAGACGACACCATTTCGACCTCCGAAGTCTTAATCACCAAACGTTCAGCGTTTGAGGGTAAAACGGTGATTGATTTAAACTTACG
>SKJA01000040.1 GCA_007116105.1 Candidatus Izemoplasma sp. | reverse complement strand
GTTTTGACAGGTTCTTCCATCAGCCACTCATACTTTTGCAAGTAAAGGTTGGGCAAAGGGTTTTTAACCGCCGCAACCCCAGCACCACGTTCACAGCGATTGCCTGAAATGTAGGGTTTTCCTTCTTTAAACACGTTGATGGTTAACGGACATAAATTAAAGCAATGTCGGCACACTGCATGCTTTTGTTCATACTTAAACGCCTTCAGCGAAGCTTCGTTGAGGAGCGTTGAGGGTTGGGTGGGGGTGGTGTTTTGAAGCGCTAAAAGCGCGGCTCCAAAAGCCCCCATTAATGGGGCAATGGAAGGTCTAATGACCTCAACGTCGGTCTCGAGCTCAAACGCTCTTAATACCGCATCGTTTTTAAAAGTTCCACCTTGCACAAGAATGTGCGTTCCAAATTCTTCTTTCACGTTGTGGGCACGAATGACTTTATAGAGCGCATTCTTGACCACGCTAAACGCCAGGCCTGCACTAATGTCCGAAACATCCGCGGATTCGGCTTGCGCTTGCTTGACGGAAGAGTTCATAAAGACGGTACACCGACTGCCTAAATCCACAGGCGCTTGAGCATCCAAAGCCAATGTCGCGAAACTCGCGACGTCGTGGTCTAAACTGTGCGCAAAGGTCTCAATAAACGACCCACATCCGCTCGAGCAAGCTTCATTCAAAACAATCGAAGTGATGACGCCTTGTTCGACAGTAAAACACTTCATGTCTTGACCACCGATGTCAATGACAAACTCGACTTCAGGGTCGAAATAACGAGCTGCCTCATAGTGACAAATGGTTTCGACTTCACCGCCATCCAAACTGAACGCAGCACGCATCAAAGCTTCACCATAGCCTGTTGCGTAGGCCCCAACCACCTGGGCCTGTGGATGTTTTTGTGCATAAAAGTCTTCCAGTGCTTCTTTGATTCGTTCAACTGGATTGCCTTGATTGGACGTATAGAAATCATAGAGTAGTGTTTTCTTATCGCTTAAAGCCACCATTTTACTGGTTGTGCTGCCAGCGTCAATCCCGATGTAAATGGGACCCTCATAGTCGCTTAACGATTCCTTTGGTACCTGATTTTGTGCATGGCGTGTTAAAAAGGCTGCACGGTCTTGGGCATCCACAAACAAGGGCTGAAGCCGACGGCGCACATCACTGTCAAGACGTTTTGAAGCATCGCTTAGACGATTCTTTAACTCACTCAACGTCAACGTGGTTTTACTTTCTTTCAAGGCGGCACCATACGCCATAAACACTTCGCCGTGAGGGCTCACACTCGCATCTTTGAGTTCGAGAACATCAATAAACCGTTGTCTTAGCACATCACTGAAGGTTAAAGGACCTCCTAAAAAGACCACGTTACCCTGTATTTTTTTACCTTGCGATAGGCCCCCGATGGTTTGGTTGACAATCGCTTGAAAAATCGAAAGGGCGATGTCTTCTTTGCGGGCACCTTGGTTGATCAGAGGTTGAATGTCTGTTTTCGCAAACACGCCACACCGCGATGCGATGTCGTACACACGAGTTGCCGAACGGGCCATCACGTTCAAACCTGCCGCATCGGTGTTTAAGAGCGAGGCCATTTGATCAATAAACGCTCCCGTCCCGCCCGCGCATGAACCGTTCATCCGTTGTTCCATGTTAACGCCATCAAAAAACATGATTTTGGCGTCTTCACCACCCAGTTCAACACAGACATCAAAGGTCTTAAAATCGCGTTTCAATGCGGTTGAAGCACTGATGACTTCTTGCACGAATGAAACATTCGCGCGCTTGGCCATCGACAGCGCTGCACTGCCTGTAAAATTTAACGAAAAAGAGTCTTCACCACATATCAAAAAAAGCTCATCAATTAACGCGTTGAGCGCCGTAGAAACAGAGCTTCGGTGTCGTTTATATGAAGAATATACTATCTTTAACGACGCATCTAAGACCACCGTCTTAATCGTCGTTGAACCCACATCAATGCCTACACGATACAATCAGCACCACATCCCCTTACATTACTTATTTATTATACCTTATCTTTGTTCAATGACCAAGAGCGACTTACAACCCGATCAAAACTTTACAATCATTTTAAAAGCATAAATTTAAAAAATCAATTATTTGTGTCATTTTTTTTAATATTATTTGACATATATTAATTTTATTGCTATTATTTGAATATAAATTAAGTTTGAGGTGCGCTATGAATCTACAAACCTTAGAAAAAGTGGCACAGCACAAACTCGATCCTTTAGACGCCTATTTAATACAGGCTCGTAAAGAGGGCAGTTTAAAACGTGCTCGTTTCGTGACTTGGAAGATGAAAGTGGATGAAATGCCAGTGTTTTTGAGAGGTTTGCTTCATTCGCTCAGCGTCATTCCCTTACCACTAGGCATCGCCAAGTTTGCCTTAAAGCGTTTCCCTAAAGAAGCGACCGATGCTTTAGACCCAGAACTCCTGTTGACACTGTTGCGCTATTCAAAAGGCACAAAGGTTGAGATTGAGAGTGAGGGCGTAAAAATCCAATTTAAAATTAGATAGGAGCGAAAAGTATGTTAAAAGAAGTGATTGGGCAGTGCCCTATTTGTGCAGGTGAGCTGCATGTGACCAAACTGAGTTGTCACCATTGTTCCACAGAAATAAGTGGTCAGTTTAGACTTTCGAAGTTCAACCAAATCAGCAAAGAGAATCTCTATTTTATTGAACTCTTCATGAAAAACAAAGGCAACATTAAACAGCTCGAAAAAGAACTGAATGTGTCGTACCCCACCGTTAAGAAAATGCTCGATGAAGTGATTGTACAATTGGGCTATACCCCTGAAGAGGACGATAAACCCGATCGTGAAACCGTATTAAAACAACTTGCGGATGGCGAAATCACTAAGGAAGAGGCGCTGAAGCGTCTTAAAGGGTGAGCATCATGAGTGAGAAAATGAAAATTCTTGAAATGATTCAAGACAAACTGATTACCCCTCAAGAAGGCGCTGAACTGCTCAAAGCGATGGAGGAGAAGAAAACCTCCAGCTTCGCGCCTACGGTGCCTAGAACATCGAAACGTCGGATGCTTAAAATACGTATTCTATCCAACGACGGTGACAAAGTCAACGTTCAAATCCCCATCGAGTTTGCTGCCATCGCTTTACGGGGCGGAAAACGTAAGGGTCTTGTACAAATGGACCGCCTTGAGCAAATGAATGTGGACGTCGATGTGGACATGATTTTACAAATGATCGAAGATGGGACTGTCGGTGAAATCATTAACATTGAAAGTGGCGATGGTGACATCGTTAAAATCTGGATTGAATAAAACAAAAGGCTTGGGATACCCCAGCCTTTTTTTTATTCAATAAACATGGCATCGCCAAATGAGAAAAAGCGGAAAGATTGCTCAATGGCTTTGTGATAGCTTGCAAAAATGAGTTCCTTGCTCGCAAATGCACTCACCAACATCATCAGTGTGGACTCTGGTAAGTGAAAGTTGGTTAACAAGGCGTCAATCACACGAAACTTAAAACCTGGGTAAATAAACAAATCGGACTGGCCTGATTGCGCAACCACCTGCCCATGTTCTTTCGCGATGGTCTCCAATGTCCGCATGGCTGTGGTTCCCACTGCAATCACACGCCGTCCTTCTGCTTTGGCTTTGTGGATGGTTTGTGCCTCTTTCGTGTTTAGGGCATACCACTCTTCGTGCATTTTATGCGCTTTCACATCCACCACGGCAACGGGACGAAAGGTGCCTAAGCCAATGTGCATGGTCACAAACGCGATTTCGATGCCTTTTGCTTTGATTTGATTGAGAAACGCTTGCGTAAAATGAAGCCCTGCTGTCGGGGCTGCTGCGCTGCCTGGGTGCTTAGCGTAGACCGTTTGATAGCGGCTTTGATCTTCTAATCTCGTTTTAATGTACGGCGGCAATGGCATCTCTCCGAGGGCATCAAGGACTTCTAAAAAGAGACCCTCATAACTGAACTTAAAGACGCGAATGCCATCATCTTTTACCGTCACGCAGGTCGCTTTAAGGGTGTTTTCACCAAAAATGATGACATCCCCGACATCGATCTTGCGTGCTTTTTTCACCAAACACTCCCATTGATTGGGCGCTTGCTCGTTTAACAGTAAAACTTCGATGACCGCACCGGTGGTCTGTTTAACACCCATTAGTCGAGCAGGTAACACCGCTGAATCGTTGAACACTAAAACATCCCCCGCGTGTAGATGGTCAATCAGATCGGTAAACTGTTTCGGTGTGGCGGTTAAGGAATCACGGTTTACCACCATCAGGCGTGAGTCACTGCGATCTTTCAGTGGGTGCTGAGCAATGAGGTGTGCGGGCAAATCATAATAAAAATCTTTGGTTTTCATTCAAACAAACTCCCTTGGAAACGTTTATTCAAGTGCTTGTAAGCCAGTTCCGTCGCAATACGTCCTCGCGGGGTGCGAGCAATGAAGCCGATTTTCAACAAAAATGGCTCGGTCACTTCTTCGAGTGTGGTCACTTCTTCTGCGATGCTTGAAGCCAAACTCTCAATGCCCACAGGTCCACCTTTAAACCGATCAATGAGCCCATTCAAGTAATCATAATCAATTTGATCGAGACCTAAAGGATCAATTTGCAACTTCGTCAAGGCAGTGTCGGTAATCTCATTATCAATGATGCCGTCATTTAAGACATCCGCAAAGTCTCGGACGCGGCGAAACAAGCGATTGGTGATGCGCGGCGTGCCACGGGAACGACGGGCAATTTCAATCACACTTTCAGGGGTAATGGTGGTGTCATAGAGTCGTGCTGTACGCTCACAAATCTTTTCGAGCGCCTCTTGATCGTAGTATTCTAGTTTATGGACAACACCAAAACGATCCCGTAGGGGGGCCGTTAAATCCCCGAAACGCGTGGTTGAGCCGATCAACGTAAACGGTGGTAAATCGACACGGATGGCTTTGGTCGTATGATCTTTTCCAACAATTAAATCGATGGCAAAATCTTCCATCGCAGGATACAGCACTTCTTCAACGACTTTGGGTAAGCGATGAATCTCATCAATAAAGAGAATATCACCCGGCTCTAAACTGGTTAAAAGCACCGCTAAATCGCCACTTTTTTCAATGGTGGGGCCGCTGGTGATTTTGATGTTGACCCCTACCTCATTGGCGATGATGTGTGCGAGGGTGGTTTTACCTAAACCTGGAGGACCGTAAAGTAAGACGTGATCGAGACTTTCCCTACGCTTTTTGGCTGCGCGAATGAAGATATCAATCATCTCTTTGACGGTTTCTTGACCGATGTATTCAGCAAGCGTCTGGGGACGTATCGACAACGCTTCAAAATCACCTTCTTGGTGACTTGCAGACAAGATTTTATCAACCATAATATCAGCTCCTCAAAGTGATTATACATGATACCCCCTCTTTTACCAATCGAAAACCATTCATTGACATTCATGAACGTTGTTCAAAGCCGTTTCCTATGGTACAATATGCTAAATTGATAGGGATTTTATTATTGGAGGAAGCGTATGTCAGAAGAGAAAAAAACATCAAGGTTAAACCCTAATGTTGTCTTAAAAAGAGCGCAAAAACTGTTTGTGCGAAAAGCTGTAGATTCTACATCTTCTTACAAGGACATCTTTAAAACCTATGAGTCACAAGCTCATAAACATGATAAAAACCTCGAGCAACACAAAAAACACTCTGAGAAAGAACTCAAGACACTGACTAAGCAGCACCAAGACACCCGCCAAGGTCTTGAACAAAGCTTAAGCACTCAGCAAGAGGCTTTTAATCATGAACTTACGCAAGCAAAACAACAGTTTGACGCTCAAAAATCACGTCTAGAGACGTCCTTTAAACATGCCCAAGCCCCTATCGAAGAGCAAATAAAAACCCTAAACAACCAAATGGCGACACTTGAAGCAACGGACATTAAAGTTGCAAAGCCAGATAAAAACACACAAGAGAGCATCATTGCCTCGATCATCTTAGAGAGTCAAAAACCACTGAAAGCTGAACTTGAAAGGCTCCTCAAACGGTTGACTAAAAGTGCTGCTTACGACGCTAATGAACGTGTGATCCGTGTGCGTTACATCGATCAACAGCTCAATCAGACCACCCAACGAGAAGCGGATGGCATCATGAGTAAGATTCAAAACCTACAGCACGCACTAGCAGATCATCAAGAAAATTACGTAGCCAACTTTGAACGTTTAGAGCACATCATGAGTGAGGGCACCAAAACATTCGATGACATCGCAGATCTACTGCTCAACTATCAAAGTCAACATCAACAACACCATAAGCCTGTGCTTGCACAACGCAGTCAGTTTACCAAAGATGCGCAAGCACAAAATAAAAAGGCTCGTCAGGATGTGCTTAGACTCTTAAATGTCTACGCTCAAAAAGCTCAAAGTCCAAGTGAGAAACAATTTTTCAAAGACTACATTCAACTGTATGAATCCTTAGATCTAAAACGCAGTCAGCTCTATAAAACAATCGATGCCTCACTGCTTAAGGTGTTACAACAAGTCGATGGTGAAATGGCCCGCATCTATGATGCGCTTGATCAACAAGTTCATAAGCAAAAAAAGTTTTGGCATGAAAGTGCCCAAGCCTTTTTCGACGCATTAAAGATTTATCAACTGGATGCGATTGATGTGTCACTCGCAGAGAAACTTTTGTTACGTCATGTGAGTGACGGCCTCAAAGCGTTTTTCGACACTTTACTTGGCATCGTCATTGAGTTTCAACAAAACCGCCATACGTTACTTGAAACGTTTCATCATAAAGCCCAAACGTTGTTTGACGCTTTAGATGATCAACAACTCTTTCTCGATGCTTATTGGCAAAACAAACAACTCGCCTATGAAAAAGCTAAAGCACATCTTGACATTCAAGCCCAACAATTAGGTCTTGCGATCGAGAAACTCAAGTTTCAACATGAATGGCAATTATACGATTTTGATAAGCAAAGACAACTTCTAGACTTCGAGCAAACGCTCAGCTTACATCAACATGAGTTAGAACGTAAAGAAGCCGTTGCCAAACTAACGCACGCCCATCATGTCACGCTTGATAAACACGAAGAAGCCATCCAAGTAGCTGCCCAAAACTACGCACTCAAAAAAGGGTCTTTAACGCTTGAGATTGATCTGTGGAGAGATAAACTTCCCTTCCTTGAAGCTGAGGTCAATGAAAAGGCCGATCGTCTCATTAAAGAGATTCATCAGCGACAAGAGCGAACCTTGAAAGACTTGATTGAGCAAAATGATTTGCAATACGATGCTTACAACTTATCCATTGAAAACTTGCAGCAACAAATCAAACAAACGGTCAAAGATCAAGAAGACTTAATCAAAGAAATCCGACATGAAGCACTCGATGATGTCAAAGACCAATACGACAGCATCTACGCAAAATATCAAGCAGTCACAGAAAACATTGACAACATTGAAACGAAAAAAGCCCACAAAGCCAAAGGGCTCGATGAAGTATTCTTAAAAGAAACCCAAGAAGCAAGACAATACATCGCCGATAAAAAGGCGGTCCTTTCAACGCGTCTTCACGAACTCGACATCAGCTATAAAGACATCTTAAATCAAGTCTCTCACGATCGTCAGACTTTACAAGAAGAGCGCCGTGACATCAAAGCCCTCCTCTTGCTATGCAGTCAAGAGCATTATGATTTGTTAGCGACAGCACTCAAAAACATTACCTTAGATGCCATCGCTTATCAAGACCACCTCACGAAAGCTCAGCTTGAAGACCGCTTAAGTTTTGCACCAACAAAACTCAACGAAGCGACGCTTCATCAAAAAAATGAACGTTACTTAAAGCAAGCGCATACCCATGAAGCCAACACGTTAAGCGCATTGGAAAAAGCCTTCGAACAAACCCGTAAAAAGATACTATCTAAAGGTCGCGACAACATTCAAGGGATTCGTAGCCTATTAGAACACCTTGTCAATCTTCAAGAACAAACACTTAAAACAGAAACTGAACGCATCATGAATGAAATGAAGCAGGGATTCAAAGAGTTAACCGCAAGCAGTGAATCCTTCATCGAAAGCACACAAAAGCGTGCCGATAAACTCAAAGATAAAGTCTTACTTGATTACGATAAAGAGTTAAAGAAGTTCGTCTCTGAAGAACAGACACTCAAACGCACCATCGACAAAATCGAGGCAAAGATTCTTAAAAAAGCTAAAGGCGTGGCACAATCGAAACTGGACGATTATGAGCAACGACTTTCTCAGCTTAACGCTAAAATCGAAAAAATCAAACACGATCGCGACGAACATCAAAAGAACTTTGAACGCGAAGAAAAACGCTTCAATGAGCAATTTGATACCGAAAAAGCAGACGTTGATCATCAACGCGGTAAAAACCTTCAAAACACCCGTGAAAATCACCGACAACATCTTCTCCTGCTTGAACAGCGTTTAAGTGAAGCACTCGAGGTCTATGACCAGTTTGAAACCTCGAAACAAGAAACCATCGCGTTCGATAAAAAACAACATACACACGCACTCCAAGAACTCGCCCAAATGTATGATGATCGCTTAGGTCATTTAGAAAAGAAATTTAGTCAACGCAAAGAGGATCTAGATAAAGCCGTACAACAAAGTAAAGAGACCCTTCAAGCGCAGCTCAAAGACATTAACGATGACATCACGGCGTACACACAAAAATTGGAACAAGCACAAGACACCATCGATCATGAGTTCGAAGAAAAGAAACACTTAGCCCTTGAGGCGAAAAAGTTCATTAAGTCACAGTTGAAAGAACTTGATGAAGAAGCCCATGATCAAATTAACCACCTCATTGAACAACTTCATTTAGCACTGCAAAAACATGCGCACAACTCAAAACAAACCGATCTTTTAAGTCTTTTAGAGAAAACTGTTAAAGAAGTGTATCAAAAACAACACACACTGATCGATCAGTTCATTCAAAAAACATCCACAAGTCTGAAAGAAGATCTTGAAAAGGAGGCCTATGATGGAGAATAAACCTAAACTCGTTCATTCAAAGGAAATGACGCATAGCCTCACAGACATTGTAGATCAAGACATTCAACAAGAGTCTGAAGTTTTAAAAGAACTCATTCAAGACATTCTTCGCAGCAACGAAAAGATCAAACGTTCACATTTCGAATTGGTGGACGATACCGAGGCTAAACTACAACATCTTAACCGCGAGATCAGTCGCATAAAAACAGCGTTAGACAAAAACGATGATTTGTTACAAAATGAACGCTTCGAAGCGTTAAAAGAACTTAAGACAATGTACTATGAACAACTTTCATTAGTCCGTCTACACGATTTAAAAGAGCATTTTAAGCGACCCATCGAATCTGTTTTAGATGATTTAAAAGAACGGACGATGCAAGCGTACCAAAATCACGTTAATCCAAAAGCACACCTATTCTTAGACATCCTTCATCAAATGTTGGATTTCTACGTCCGAAAAATGCGTCGCTTCGAAGATGAAACGAACCTCTTTTATGAGTCCAACCAAATCGATGTTGATCATTTAAGTGAGCGCTTCTCACTAATTTTTGAAGCCTTCGACCAAGATTTAAAGGCGTTCTCGATTGAATTAGATGAAGCCTTAAAACTCTTGTTAGACAATGAAGACGAAGCGGACATTATCACTTTATTCGACCAAGAGAAAAAGAAAATCGAGACCTACTTAAAGAAGATAAAAGAACCTATGGATGCGCTGACAGGTCAATGGCTTAGCGATCTAGAAAACTATCAAAAACGTCGTCAGGATGACCACGACAAACTATTCAAAACGCTGGCTCAAGGTAAAGAAGATGCGCTCGATCAAGAAAAGAAAAAAACGGATGTTTTAAAACATCGTATGCAGTTACTAAAAGAGCAAGTCGTCAACGGTCGTCTGTCCGATAAACAACAATTTAAACTTCTTAAAAGCTACGATGACTTAATCAAAAAGTTCAACCAAACGGTTGAAGGTAAGATTGAACTCGCCATCCACAAGAAGCTAAAAAGCAAGTACGAAGCGCTCGAAAAAGCGAAGCGCGACCGGACGTTTAAGTACTATCATCAACTGTATGATTTAAAAGAAAAGATTGCGCTTGAAGAAGTCTCCTCAAGACTTACCTTGTTGACAAGCTTATTCCAAGATCGCGATCAAAAAATCACTCTCACGCTCAAACACAGTAAGCAAATCGAAGCCACATTTAAAACCTATTTAAAGAACATGCGGAACTTCATTCTAGGCTTATCTGAGCTCGAGTTTGTCCTAAAATCAAAAATGTTTGACACCTACAAAGACATGCAGTTGCTGCATTATCAATGGGGCCAAGAGCTGGACAAAGTAAAAGCACTCATCCAACAACAAGAGCTCCAAGTTTTAAAGACCCTTCATGAAAATCATTATGAGTTGAAGCTCTTCCATAAAGACATTGAATATAAGAGTTACGAACATGTGTTAAAACTGAAACACACCCAAGCACTTAACACACTCACAAAAGCACGATTAACCGCTCAATCCGAAGCTGTCTTCACCATGATGGAAGACAAAGAACGGCTAATGAACGCACAGATTGAAGCTGAGAACTACATCATGATCGCCCAACGTGAACACGACATCCAAGTGCTTAAAGCACAGTCGATGTACGATCATGAACGTGCGTTGAGTAAAGCAAAACTCGAACGCCTTGACGCCGGCGTACACATCAATAAATCATTGCTTCAAGCTGCGCTGAAACGACAGGTCAAGTTCGCGCAACAGCAATTAAACTTCATTGCCAAGGAGTATGACGTTCGTGTTGAACACATTGACTACACTTACCAACAAGAAGTTGCGTATCTTGAAGCTAAACTAAAAGCTTTACTAAAGCCGTATCAACAAAAAGAATCTGAACTCAAAGCGGCTTGGCAAAACGAAAAAGAAAACGCTCCTAAGTTTAACCCTATGCTTCATCACAACAAGCAAAAGAAACGATTTGAACAAGAACTTAGTCAAATTGATGAGCGTTACCAAGCAAAATTAGACGCCTTAGAGCAAGACAAACATCAAGACGGCGAACTTCAACGTTATGTCGCGTTAATTTCACAAGCGGACACAGTCAAAAACCAAGCCACTGAAGATGCCCAAAAACAGAAAGAGACCGATGCAGCAGCCTTTGAAGAACTACTCAGTGACTCTCAACAGCGTCTCAGCCAGTTCGAACAACTCTCAGGCACGCCTGAGGCTTTAACGTATGATGGTGAGGACCTTGACTCCCTTGCGCAACAACGTTTAAAAGAACGCACAAAAGTTGCTCAGGATTATTTGGAAAAGCTTATCGCTAAGCCAAAAGCACAGCTCGACACCATTTTAGCCGAGCTCGATCAACTAAGTCCACAACCTTCCCAAGAGACGCTAAATGACATCGAAGCTCAGGAACAAGAGCGTCTTCGTGTGTATGAAGAGCGTGTTCAAAACCTTCAAGACGAACATGAGGCACAACTTCAAGCGCTCGTTAAAGAACAAGACGCTGCCATCACTGAGATTCAGCAACACATCGCCTCACTCGCCAAACGTATCGACGCGGATGAACGCAGTGAAGCTGCTCTTGAAGCACGACTGTTACAACAACAAAAGAAACTTCAAGAAGATCAAAAGAATCGTCAAAAATTGATTGAAAGTCGTTTTATCAGTTACGCGCAAGAAGTCAGTACCACCTTTGAGAACATCCGGACCGAATATCAGGCAATCAACGAGAAAAATCTGACCCTTCGGGAGGCGTTTTTCAAGCGTAAAGACCGCATGATCACCGAAGTAAGTGAACAGATAGAACACGAAAAAACACAGAAACTCAAAGATCTTAAAAACTAAAAACCCTCACGGATCATCAAAGGATCCGTGAGGGTTTTTTTATTTGAGTGTTGCGAACACACTCGTGCCATGGCCAGTATTTTTTACGCCATAGCGGTCTGAAATGGTCCGCGCAAGTGAGGCAAAGGAACGTAGCGTACCCAAACTTTGCCCCTGTGTAAAGTTTGGACTATGAATGATCAAAGGCACATATTCACGCGTGTGATCGGTGCCGTGATGGGTGGGGTCGTTGCCGTGATCGGCGGTGATGATGAGCCAATCATCTGCTTTTAGATGCGGTAGAAGTTCTTGAAGCTGTCGGTCAAAGACTTCCAAGGCTTCATGATACCCAAGCGCATCTCGACGATGACCATAAAGCGCATCAAAATCTACTAGATTGATAAAGGCCAAGCCATTGAAGTCTGTTTGCGCCAACGCGATTAAATTGTCCATTCCTTCTTCATTGGTAGGATGTTTAATCGATCGTGTGATGCCCTCTCCGTCATAAATATCTTTAATTTTTCCTAAAGCAATGACATCATACTCTGCATCCTTTAGATAATCTAACGTGGTTTTTCCATAAGGTTTTAAGGCGTAATCTTTCCGGTTTGCGGTGCGTTTAAAGGCACCTGGTGTTCCAAGAAAAGGTCTAGCAATGATGCGCCCTAAAGTATAGGGTTCTTCACGGGTGATCTCTCTTGCGTACGCACAAACAGCATACAAGTCTTCTAAAGGAACCACCTCTTCGTGCGCTGCAATTTGCAAAACACTGTCCGCACTCGTGTAGACGATGAGCCCACCCGATTGAAGATGTTCTTCACCAAGTTCATCTAAGATTTCTGTGCCACTGGCCGCTTTATTCCCTAAGATAGGACGCTTTGAAAAAGCAGCAAGCGCCTCTAAGAGACTGCTTGGAAACCCTGTGTCCGTAAAGGTTTTGAATGGCGTTTCAATGTGTAAGCCCATCAGTTCCCAGTGACCGGTCATGGTGTCCTTGCCGGCACTCACTTCTTCCATTTTTCCGTAGTAACTTTGTGGCTGCGAGATCGGTTTAACTCCAGGAATAGCATCAATCATCCCTAAACCCATGTGTTCGAGTGTCGGTAAAGAAATCCCTTCTTTGGCCAGTGCTGTATGTCTTAGTGTGTGAGAACCAAGATCATTGAACTGTGCCGCATCCGGGGCTTCGCCGATTCCGACGCTGTCACAGACAATTAAGAATGTACGTTTACTCATCAGTATCTCTTCCTTTCAGAGGATGATAGGCATCAAAAACTTGTTGGATTTGTTGATTGTTTATGTGGGTATAGATTTCAGTGGTGGAGACGTCACGGTGGCCCAGCAGCTCTTGCACGTAGCGCAAATCGACACCCCGTTCAAGGAGATGTGAAGCAAAACTATGTCTTAAGGTATGCGGAGACACATTTTTAGTTAGGCCGGCTTCCAAAGCCAGTTCTTTGATGATCTTAAAAAAGCCGACACGGGAAATACGCCCTCCAAAACGGTTTAGAAACACGGCATCGGTCGGCGTTTTCAGTAACAACATCCGCCCTTGGGCTAAATAATCGCGAAGCGCTTTTTGAGCTTCTTGTCCAAGGGGTAAGAGCCGTTCTTTCTGACCCTTTCCAAGCACACGAATGAGGCCTCGTTGAACATACACTTGACCCAGTGTCAGTTCCACCAGTTCAGAGATTCTTAAACCACTGCCATAAAGCAGTTCTAGCATCGCTTGGTTGCGATACTTTAACGGCGAATCAAGACGGTCATAGACGGACAAGAGCGCTTCACATTCAGCCATTGAAAGCACGGTTGGGAGTGCCTTTTTACGGCGTTGTTTGGGAAGATCCATCATGATGTTTTCATCCACAAGTCGTTCGTCGACTAAAAATTGGTGAAACCGTTTGATGGCGGAACGCTTACGCGAAAACGTTGCGGTGGCATAGTGTTTTTTGCGTAACGTCATGAAATAGTTTTGAACGTCATGGGTGGAAATGTCTTTGACGTCTTGAAGTCCTTTCGTTTCGGTCAGATACGCCACGTAATCACGGGCGTCGTTTAAGTACGCAGCGACGGAGTGTTTGCTGAGTCCGCTGGCAGCTTTTAACTCATATTCATACTCTTTGAGCAAACGTTTAATCATCGCCATCACCGATAAACTCAGAAAACACCACATTTCCCAAAAACAACCCTTGGTCAGTGAATGAAAGATGGCCGTTTTCTTCTTTTAATAACCCTTGTTCCACAAAGGTTGTTAACTTTGGGTAACGTTCGTACAGTGAGCCACCGATTCTGGCTTCAAGTGTTTGAACATGCACACCTTCACGTAAACGTAATCCCATCAACAGTGTGTCTTCAACGTCATTGAACGCATACTGTTCTGCTTGGGCGTGGCCAACGCTTTGGACTGAAGTGATGTATTTTTTGATCGAGCGGACGTTGCCATAACGGGTGTTTCCTAACCGACCATGCGCCGATGGGCCAAGCCCCACGTAAGGGTGGTTTTCCCAGTAGATACGATTGTGTTTGGATTGCGCGCTGGGTTTTGCAAAATTGCTAATCTCATAGTGCTCATAACCAGCCGCTTTTAACGTTTCGATGACCGTTTGAAAGTAGAGGCCTTCTTCTTGTTCATCTGGCATCAAAACCTCGCCTTGCGCCACTTTTAAATACAGCGGTGTTTTTTCTTCTAAGATCAAACTGTAATAGGACACATGGTTCACATCAAACTGAGTTAACTGTTCTAAATCGTCTTT
>SKJA01000180.1 GCA_007116105.1 Candidatus Izemoplasma sp. | reverse complement strand
TTTTGTTTTAAGGTGGTGCGGTCGTGGACAAAGATTCGGTACACACGGCGCATGGTCTGATAGCCTAAGCGGAAGAGTTCGCCTGTCTTTTTTTGATCATAGACCTTTTCGATGACATCACTAAGTGCTTCTTCTATTGTCTTTGGGAACCGCTTCAGCGGCAGCACACGTGTCAAAAGATGGTGTCGATGCAAGGTGAGATTGGCGGTGAGTTTCATGAAAGAGAGATCCACTTTGCGTTCAAACTGAAGATGCAAGCCTGCGTAATGGCGCGTGTTCTCATCGTTCGCCTGATAAATGCCTGTGTGGTAGTAAATGTAAGGATGAATCGCCACATCCAAAGCGTAGTGTGTTAAAAACCCACACAGATACGACATTACTTCAAGTGATTGATGGTCCATCGCATACTGTAAGAGTTCTTTAAAAAACTGTGTGGTGTGGGCGTTATGCAACGTATTGCCTAAATGAAACGCCGCACTGCGCTGGTCTTTGTTTAAAACATAGTACGTATAATCCGGTCCTTGCGCGCCGATGAGGCAAAGTTCTTCGATGAGGGGAACGGTTTTGAACAGTTGACGAGCAAGGGTGTTGTGCATCATAAAGTCAGCCATAAGACACCTCGGGTGAATGTTAAGGTCATTATACTCTTTTTTGGATGAAAGTAAAAACACTGTGGTTGGTCATTGGCTAATTAAAAAATGAGTTTTTTTGAGCACGAAGGCTCAGAATTTGGTACAATGACGTCTAAGAGGTGAATAGAATGACACGATTGATTCAACGTTTTTTAGCGTATGTTCAAATCGACACGCAATCGGACGGAAAAGTGCTTCAATGTCCTTCCACAGACAAACAAAAGAACTTAAGTCGACGGCTGGTCGAAGAACTCAAAGCCATGGGCTATGACGCCTTTATGGATGCGCATGGTTACACCTACACCACGATTAAGAAGACGGCAGAAGGGTTTACCCCTATCGGTTTCATCGCTCACGTGGACACCTCACCCGATGCGCCTGGTGGTCCTGTGAAGCCACGTGTAATTGAGCGCTACAATGGTGAGACCATCGTGTTAAACGAGACGTATCAGATGTCTCCCAAGACCTTCCCTTCACTCAATCAAGTGATCGGCGATGACATCATCGTCACCGACGGGAACACCCTGTTGGGGGCTGACGATAAATGTGGGGTGGCGCAAATGATGGAACTTGCGGCCTATTTACAAGAACATCCCGAAATCCCTCATGGCGATGTCTACCTTTGTTTTACGCCCGATGAAGAGATTGGACGAGGCGCGGATTTGTTTGATTATGATTATTTTAAAGCTGAGTATGCCTACACCATGGATGGCTCAGCGGTTGGAGGGATTGAGTATGAGAACTTCAATGCGGCTACCGCCACCCTCACGTTCACAGGAAAAAGCATTCACCCAGGAACAGCAAAAAACAAGCTGGTCCATGCCGGACACATTGCGATGGAATTCCAAGGGTTGTTGCCAAAGTCTTTAGACCCTGCGCTGACTGAAGGGTATGAAGGGTTTAACCATTTGACCGAACTTCAAGCGACCGTTGAACAAGCCACTGCGATCTACATCATTCGCAACCATGACAAGGCTCTATTTGAAACCCAAAAAGAAGCTTTTAAAAGCATCGGTGCGTTTTTAAATCAGCGCTACGGGTATGAGGCAGTTTCGCTAGAACTTCAAGACAGTTACTACAACATGGCGGAAAAGATTCAACCTCGCATGGACATCATCGACAAAGCCCTCGCTGCCATCCAACACTGTGGTGTGACGCCTTTTTCAACGCCCATTCGAGGCGGCACCGATGGGGCCCGGTTAACCTATGAAGGACTGTTATGCCCCAACCTTGGAACCGGTGGGTTTCAGTTCCACGGACGCTATGAGTTTGCGTCCATTCAGCAAATGCACAAAGCGCTCGAAATTATGATTGAAATTGTGAAAACTGCCAAATAAAAAATGACCTTCAAGGTCATTTTTTTATTGGTCGTTTAACGCCGCATCGACAATGGCCTTGACATGAAGCTCCAAAGTGTCGAGTAAGGGGGTGCAGACATCGCTTGAGTGCAAAATGAGAGGTAACTCGGTACACCCTAAGATGACACCATCCACTGGTTGTTTTGCAATGATGTCGAGAAGGGCTTGTTTGCTTGAGTCTAGAAACTGTCCTTGAATAAGTTCTTGATAGATGATGCGGTGAATCAGCCCTTGGTCTCGCCGTGACGGGGTCAACACTTCAATCCCAGCAGGTTCAAACACCTCTTGATATAAGCGGCTTTGCATGGTGTAACGTGTTCCGAGTAACAGCACCCGCTTCATTGCTTGAGAGGTCGCAACATCTAGGGTTGCTTTGGCGATGTGTACCAAAGGTATGCTAAGTGCTTCTTCTAAGGGTTGTGCGGCTAAGTGCGTGGTGTTCGCACACAGTGCACAAAGCTCAGCGCCGGCGCGTTCAAGAATCTTTCCATGCGTGAGTAGATCGCGTTCAACGGACTTCCAGTCATCTTGTTCTAAGGCGTGTGCAATCTCATAATAATCAAAACTATAAAGATAAATCTTTGCGGAGTGTTGCGCGCCTAAACGTTCTTTGATGAGCGTGTTGATTTTTTGATAATAGAGGGTCGTCGATTCCCAGCTGGTCCCACCCAGTAGTCCAATGGTTTTCATAGCGCACCGCTTTCTAAATAGGATGATTTAATCATACACTAGTTGTCTGTGAAATTCGAGACTTCATCAAAGAAACAGTCACATTTTAGGCGATGACTAAAGATTAAGATAAACGAAAAGAAGGTTATGGCTGTAACATCGTTTCAAGCATGATGTAATCTTGTTTTAAGTTATGGTTGCTGCTTCTCACTGGCGTCTCTGTTAAAGATGCCCCACACAGTCCATGTGCTCTTTGGAAAGACACGGCATCTGAAGCCTCACGTTTCGTAGGGGTCTGTGCTACAATGATGGTATGAACATCCTAAAAAATAGCGATGGCATTGATCGAAAGGACTGTTATGGAAACGATGGCATTTTACCGAGGCACCTACTTTAGTCACTCCGTGGGGATGGACCGAGAAGTGAACATTTTATTGCCTCACGACATTGGCGAGAACGAACGCTTAAAAACACTCTATCTATTACATGGTTATTATGGCAATCATCAACAATGGATACGGTACACCTCCATTGAGCGCTACGCCGCAAAACATAGACTCATGATTGTCATGCCCGAAGCCCAAAACGGCTTTTACTTCAACCATGCTTATGGGGCCGCTCACTTTGATGCGTTAATGGACGTCATGCATCATGTGGAGCGCATCTTTCCCGTCTCAAAAGCACGTGAGGATCGATTTGTTTGTGGTTTATCGATGGGTGGTTATGGTGCTTTAAAGTGGGCACTCACACATCCTGAACTCTTTAGTAAAGCAGCCTCTCTCTCTGGGGCACTCGACCTTGTCACGCTTAAGAAGGTTTTTCAGGAAGAGTCGCCGAATCTTGCCTATGGCCTGTTTGGCGATGAGGACTTAGAGGTCTCAAACAACAACCTTCTATCTCTCTTGGATGGATTACTTGATGCGCAAGCCACGTTGCCTAGTGTCTACCTCGCGTGTGGCACAGAAGATTACTTGTACCACGAAAATCTAATGTTTAAAGAAGCGCTCGAGGTGCGTAAGGTAAAGCACACTTACAAAGCGTCAAAGGGAGAGCACACTTGGGCTTACTGGGATGAAGCCATACAACCTGTGCTTGACTGGATTTTCAACGTATAGTCGTATCAACTCAAAAGAAAAGAGGTTACTGTATGAAGAAAGTACTGGTCATGGGTGGATCTCGTTTTATCGGGAAACACATTGTAACGATGCTTAAAGACCATTATGAGGTCATCGTTTTAAACCGAGGAAACGTGCCATTAAATGATCCTTTGGTACATGAACTGGTGTGTGATCGCAATCACGTAGCTAAGTTAAAAGACCTGCTCGCACCGTATCGCTTTGAGTATGTCATTGACATTTCGGGCTACACCGCGTCTCAGTCAGAAGGGTTGGTTCAAAGTCTCGACTTAAGCCAGCTTAAAACGTTTGTCTACATCAGTACCAGTGCAACCTATGACATGGC
>SKJA01000143.1 GCA_007116105.1 Candidatus Izemoplasma sp. | reverse complement strand
TGATAGCGCACCCCATCGACCATGAAGTAGCGTTGATAATCCCCACTGGTCATCATGTTCATCCCACTAAGCAGCGACACCCTCGCAAAGGTTTGAGGCAAAAAGCTTGGACTGTCTGGATCGGTTAAGCCAATGAGCCAACGTTCATTGGCTCGCACAGGATGACGACCATTGACTTCAATGTTTGACGTGCCTGCATTTAAGATGAACCCGGATACGGCTGGGTGAGCTCTTAAATAATCCCCCACCACACGGGCCGCGAAGCCTTTCGCAATGCCGCCTAAATCAATCGAGACATTGTCTGCTAAACGGACTGTTTGAGCTTCCTCATTGAGTGTGATACGGTCGATGCCCACAAACATTGCCGCCGCGTCAAGGGCTTCGCTTGAAGGAACCTCACAAGGCCCCCCTTCTTGACAGCGAATCATCGCGCCGCCCCACACATCCACCACTGGACCAATCGTGATGTCGAAAAGACCCTCGGTCAGCGCATGATACTCGATCGCCAAGGCGATCATGTCAAACAACAAAGGATCAATCACATGATCCATGTTGGGCTGTTGATTGATCACATATGGGTTGATCACACCTTCAAACCCATCGTAACGTGTTGCAATTTGATGAATGTGACGATAAATGGCTTCCGTACACGCAAAAATTGCGGCTGCGTCGCCGTTATCTTCCACATAAATGCTGAGTGATAGACTGGTATCAAAATAGCTTGTCAACGTTTGATTGTGCCGGTCAAGTCCTGCGGTAGGACGGTTTAAATCCGGCGCCTCACGCCACGCACTGGGCGAGCCATCACACGCCTCTAACATGGACAAAGGCCCTGAAGGTGTTGGTGTACAAGCCATAAGAAGTGCCACATGCACTCCCAAAAGTAACCCTAAAAGTATTTTTTTCAAGCGTCATCGTTCCTTTCAATCTGTATTATAGCACAGAACAAAAAGAGCGAAACATATTCTCTTTAAGCATGCTATAATACACCCGAGGTGTTCTATGATTACACAACATAAACGACTGAAACATCCCCCCTACATCGACATTCCAATCTCACCAAAAACCGAGCTCTTAAAAAAAGTCGGAGAGGCCGTCAAGCTAGGGGACTGGGTCTGGGAAAACGAATATGCGCCTCTGAGCGGCACGCTGAGCCACATCGATGTTGAGCGTGGTTTTTGTCGTATCGAAAACGACCGTCAAGACACCCTCAGTGACGCATTTTTAACACTCAGTCCAAAAGAGCGTGTGCGCCGTTATTTTAAGACACTCGAGCCGTACGAACGCTTCAGTGTTGATTCACAAGCACCCATGCTTTTTTTTACCTACCTTTCGAACGAACCATTCATTCATCTTGACACCCAAACCGCCGACGCCATCCGCACAGCATTCAAACGGTTTATTCACACCTATAAAACCTGGTTTAAGCCCAAACACATCACCTTAGTGGTCAAAGAAGAAGAGCGCTTAGCGTATGAAGCATACCTCGGTCATCAAGGGTTGGACTATCATACGGTCCACCCTGAAAAACACGCCGATCATCTCTACAAAGCGATCAACGACCTCACCCATCAAGCCTTAAAACGAAACACCCCATATCAAGCCTTAGGACTGCATTCTTTGTTTCATCTCAACCGCATTTTAATTGAACAAAGGCCACCCACCGAAAACTGGTTCACCGCCGCAGGGGAAGGCTTTGCGGAAGCGACTTTGATGCAAGCCCGTCTTTACACCCCCATCACCCTCTTGCATGCAGTGCTAGAATTAGACAAAACACCCCCACCCTTATGGGACGGGTTGATTTTAAGAGAAGAAACCCTCAGCGCTTGGCCCCAATCACTGACAAAAAGGACCACCAGTTGGTATGGGAAAACGGCGCTTCAAACGGAAGTCATGCCTTGCATCGAATGTGGCCGTTGTGTGAAGCATTGTCCTGTGAACTTATTCCCGCAAAAAATTCACAAAGCACTCACCCTAAACCAAAATGTCACCCGCCTCGCACCCTCCGCCTGCCTTGGTTGTGGGTTGTGCAGTTTTCATTGTCCCTCTCGTATTCCTTTAAAAGACGCCGTGCTTGAAGCCGCAATGATGGAGCGACGCCATGGTTAACTCACCCCTTCATTCGACCACCTTGCATACCGCCAGCATTGTCAAACACAAACTGAATGCGACGGTGGTCTTGACCCTCTTCACCTTTTTCATTGCGCTTTGGCTGAACTGGCGGTTTGCGCTACGCTTTTCGTCGTATGTCATCATCGCCGTCTTGGTGGTCTCTTTAAGCACGTATGTGATCGATCGGACCATCACCCTAAACTTTAAGTTTGATCATTACGCGCCCTCTCAAGACACCCTTTTTACAGCGTTGTTGGTGGTGTTGTTAACGCCTTTAACACTGTCGTATGGGGTCTTTGTGTTGGCGCTGTTGTTGGCCGTTAGCTTGCATGTGGTGTTTCGTCGTATCTATCACACCAAGTTTCCCGATCCTGCACTGTTCAGTGTCTTTGTGGTGCAAACCCTTTGGCAACAGACGTTCCGCATACCCGAAACGATGGAAGGGTTCTTTGCGGTCTTTGATGTCAATGTTTGGCGCGTGTTGAGTGGCTTTTACGATGGCTTTTTACTCAGTGCAACCAGTCTTGTGATGATGGGGTTTATTGCGGGCTATTTTTTAATTGCGCGAGTGTTAGACCGCAACATCTTAAAACACGTGATCGTCCATGCGTTTTTATACAGTCTTCTCTTGATGATCTTAAGCAATCAAACACCGCTTTCCTTGATGGAAAGTTTTGGTTACGGACTCCCCATGTTGGCGCTGATTTTTATCGTGGCTCAGTACGACACCACCCCCACCGATGAAGCGTTAAAAGCGCTCTATGCACTGGTGCTGGTGAGTTTGTATGCGACGCTTTACTTACTGTGGGATCCTTATGCGGCGATTGTCGTGGCCATCTTGGCCGCACAAACGCTTGCGATGGTGGTAGAAGCCTTTTTGAAGCGTCCCTTGTTGTGGACCAAGACCACCCCTTTGGTGATTGCCTCGGCGACGTATTTCTTGTTTGTTTCCGTCTTTTTTTTCCTTCGATAACTATGGTATACTAACGTTAGGTGATACGCATGAAATTAAGTGATGTCCTTTTAATTCTGACTTTAAGCCTACTTTCGATTGGGTCTTTTTTCGCGTTCCAACGGCTGCAAGCCGCGGCGGTCACCGACGACGGCGTGGCGGTGGTGGTGTTTCGAAATCAGCCCATCTTACGCATCTCTTTATACGACGACACCCATGAAGTGTTGATTGCCCGCCATGTGCTTTCGGTGGACCGGAACAACGATCATTTTGTGGTTGAGGGTGTGCTGGGTCCGGTGACGATTGAACGCGCCAACGGCATGGTCCGCGTCATCGATGAGACCAGTCCCCAAAACATTTGTCAGTTTCAAGGGGCAACCAACTCTCGTTTAAAACCGTTGACCTGTTTACCCAACGAAGTCATCATTCGCATTGAAAGCGATCAGTTCAACGAAGATGAAGAAGACGCCATACTCTCTTAGGAGGCCTGATGGACCGGACACTTGTGATCTTAGAATTTTTTCTCTTTTTTCTCTTTTTCGCCCTCACCTTTAAAGCGCTGATGAGCATGGACATCGGCAAAGCCTTTTTTAAAAATGCTGTTTGGCAGATGCAAATCATCACCATTTTTATCGCCTTAGCGCTGGCGCATCTTGTCAACCAAGCCGTGCTGCGCCTCATTGAACTGGCACTCAACATTCTTTAATCAAAAAAAGGGATTCTTCTGAATCCCTTTTTAATGTTTAAAACGGTTGAACGTTAAGTTGATGACCCTCACCAAACGCTCATCGATAGGTGCTGGTTTCGTGTGTGATGGAAAGCTCTAGTGTGGTGCCAAGCGTCTCATTGAGTTGTTGCCCAAAGCGCTCAAGATGCCCTTTCAAAAGGGTCCCTTCAAAGGTGACGTGGGCATCAAAGGTCAACTTCAGTGCTTCAAGAGACTCGTTTAACAGCGCATCCACGCGGTTGTGTTGCGCGTAAGAAAGTGAGCCCTGAACCCCCACAAGCGCGACCTTTTGAACGCGCACGGCGCTTTGTAGTGCCTCACTGACCGCTTTCGTGTAGGCTCTAACCAACCC
>SKJA01000061.1 GCA_007116105.1 Candidatus Izemoplasma sp. | reverse complement strand
TAAGTTGTAATCTCGACCATTTTTAGGAATAATTTTACCCTTCAAATCTATTCCAACAAAAGCAGGGATAACTGTACTAGGATTTTTATGTTCTCTTAAAAATCCAATTACACCTTCTAAAAAATTAATGTCTAGGTAATCATCATCACCTAGGTACATAACATAAGTTGATTCAGCTTTCTCAAGGGTAAAAAGGGCGTTTTTTTCTAGGCCAATGTTTTCTGTCTGCAGGTAGTATTCAACTCTGTTACTATATTTATACCTAATTCCTTGGATGATCTCATGTGTAGAATCTGTCGAACAATTATTCGAAATAATAATATTTACTATCCCGTCTAAAGACAGCAAATCTAAATCATTTAAAAGACTGAGAACATTTTTTTCTAGATATATAGCCCTGTTATAAGTCGGAATCAGAATTGACAACAGCACAAAAATCACTCTCTTCTTTTGTAATTATCTCCGTAACCCAGCGTAACATCTTATCAAGGCCAATACCTTTCGCCACTTTAGGTGTCCACTTGAAATCGTTTAACGCTTTAGTGTTATCCGCAATGAAAATCAATTGATCGGATTGTCTAAACGGTTTCTGTTTGATTGTGATCTGGATGTGCAACATCTTTTCGAGTGCTTGAAACAGTTCTAAGATCGATAAACTGTTCTCGTAGCCCCCACCAATGTTATACACTTGACCTGCGGTCGTATCGATGTGCTTTATGGCAGCCATATAACACGCGGTTAAATCGTCTCCAAACAACAAATCGCGCACTTGTTTGCCGTTTCCACTAATTTCAATGGCGTTTAAAGTGCCTTGCTGAATGCGGATGGCTTGATCGATAAACCAGCCCACCCATCCTTGATCTTTGGTGGCGTATTGTCTTCCACCATAAATCGATGAATGTCTAAAGACGATCGTTTTTAACCCATAAATACGGTGATAATCCAACATATACTGATCCGCAGATCCTTTAGAACACCCATAAGGTGATTGGAAGTTCAAAGGGGTTGTTTCATCAAACGCTTGCTTGTCGCCTACCAATCGGTAGCGTGTGGGTGTTTCATCGTACGTTCGTTCAATCATATCGCCATACACTTTATTTGTTGATGAAAAGCAAACAATGCTCTTTGGGACATGCAGTCTCACACTTTCAAGGACATGCACTGCACCCAACGCATTGGTCTTAAAATCATCTAAGGGCCGTTCAATTGACGTGGTCATCGCAACTTGCGCCGCAAAATGAAAAACAACCTCAGGACGATGCTCTTTGACCACAGACTCAATGGCTTCATAGACACTGATGTTTCCTTCATAGAACAACAAATCTTTGTTTAACGATTTCAAAAACGCCAAATTATCTTTACTGCCAATACGCGATAGGTTATCAAAGACAATCACACGGTGATTTTGTTCCAACAAATACCGAGCAATGTTACTGCCTAAAAACCCACAACCGCCTGTCACGAGATACGTCATGTCATGACCTCCTTGTGTGATGCATGAGTTCAATCATGTCTTTTAGTGTGGTGCCTTGCTTTGGCAACGATACCCAGTGCTGAAGCTTTGTGTAATCGCCCATCAAAAGTTCTGGTTCATCTTCCCGCGCAGCCATAGCGCCATAGTCTATCGTTGAAGAAGATTCACACGCTTCTTTCAGTCCTTCAATCACACTCCGCAAAGACAGTGCTTCACCTGAGCCTAGATTGATGATTTCACCGATGAGCGCATCTGGTGTTTCTAACAGTGCGCCCACATATAGACTCAATTGGGCAGTTGAGAGGAAATCCCGTCTTTGATGACCATGCGTGGTTTTGAGTGGCTCATTCTTTCTCAGGGTCTCCATCACATACGGCAAAAATTTCTGCGCGTTTTGATGAGGTCCAAAGAGATTCGCTAACCGCCACACTGTGACACGAAACCCATACAAGCGATGCATCATCAAAAAGAAATTGGTGGTCATCTGTTTGGCAAGCGCGTATGGCGAATTGGGTGCTTCACGTGCATCTTCACGAAAGGGCGCTTCAATGTTGCCATACTCTTCTAACGAGCCAATATGCACAAACAAAGAGAGTGCTTGATACTCTTTGAGTGCTTCATAGATGCTTTGAGCGGTTTGTGTGTGATGATCCATCATCGTCTCAAAAAGCGAGGCATCTCTCACCGCCGTCACCATCGACACAAGATTGATCACCACGTCCGGCTGGAACGCGGTGATGGCGGCTTTTAAAGGTGTGGTGTCGACCACATCCAAAGAGACATACGTGACGTCATGGTGTCTCATAAATGCCTCATCCACGCTGCGACCAATCACACAAAACGTGTGGTTTTGTCCTAGGTGAGTGATGAGATTCTTCCCAACAAACCCATTCCCCCCAAGCAACATCACTCTAGCCATGCTGCTTGAGTGCTTTCTCATACGCTTGAAGGTGTGCTTGATTGAGCTGATAACCATCGCCTTGTTGATACTGTAAATACCACGCCACCGTCATCTTCAAGGCCTCTTGAACAGACCAAACTGGTTTCCACGCTAAGCGTGACATCGCTTTGGTGATGTCCAGTGCTAGAAGTCTTGCTTCATGTGGTTGTTTAGAGGTAGACATGTCGCGAACTTCCCCTTGACCATAGGCCTTCACCACACTCTTTGCCACCTCCCACACTGGAATGACTGCTTTCATCGGTGGGCCAAAATTCCACGCCTCTGCATACTTAGTTGGTTCTTTCGCAAGACGCGACCCCAACAACAAATACCCATACAAAGGTTCTAAAACATGTTGCCATGGACGCGTGGCTTGAGGATTTCTAATGTCAATGGGTGAAGACGCTTCGAGCGCGCGAATGCAGTCAGGGATGATCCGGTCTTTCGCCCAATCGCCCCCACCAATCACATTGCCTGCTCGCACACTCGCAATGCTTTTGTGGTGATCTTCATAATGAAGAGGATTAAAAAACGATTGGCGCCATGACGCAATGGCCAATTCCGCAGCCGCTTTAGAAGAAGAATATGGGTCATAACCACCCAAGGCATCGTCCTCACGGTAGCCCCATAATTGCTCTTTGTTGTGGTAACACTTATCGGTGGTCACCATCACCGCACTCACCGGTTTAGTGAGCGTTTTGATGGCTTCTAATACATGCAGAGTGCCCATCACATTCGTTTGGTAAGTTTCAAGCGGCGTCGTGTATGATTCTCTAACCAGCGGTTGTGCGGCTAGATGAAAGATGAGGTCTGGTTGATGCGTTTGAATGACCTCTAATACGCGGGCACGATCGTTAATGTCAGCGCGAACATCAATGAGTTTGTCGGATAAGCCAGCAAGCACAAAATTATCACGTTCCGTGTACGGATCCAGCGCATACCCAATGACCTTAGCACCAAGTTCTAACAGCCACATCGACAACCAAGAACCTTTAAATCCCGTATGACCGGTGACGAGCACGGTTTTTCCACGATAAAAGTCTTCAAACATCGGCATTACCACACTTTCCAAAACGCGCGGTTTTGACGCCACAAGGTCTCTAAATGCTTTAAATCACGATCGTGGTCCATACACGCCCATTGGCCTTCGTGTTTATAGACCGCAATGTCGCCTTGCTTTGCAAGTTTTTCGAAATTCCCAAACTCTAAGTCACAGTCTTCATCTTCTGTCAACATGCCTAAGAGGCGTTTATGAAACACCATAAACCCGCCATTGATCATGCCTTGAGAGGTTTGACTTTTCTCTTCAAAAGAACTGAGCACATCGCCTTGTGCCACCAGTTCACCAAACCGTGCGGGAGGATGCACCCCACTGATGGTGACGGTTTTATTTAAGCGTTTATGAAACGCCAATAAATTAGTGATGTTGATGTCGGAGACGCCGTCGCCATAGGTTAAGAAGTTGAGCTCATCATCAAGATACTTTTCAACCCGTTTTAAGCGGCCGCCTTTTAAGGTGTTTAAGCCCGTATCCACCAGCGTTACATTCCAGTCGCTCTCTTCGTGATTGTTATGATATTCAATGGAATGATCTTTTAGGTTTAAGGTGAAATCGTTGTTGTATATGTTATAGTTCGCAAAATACTCTTTGATGACATGGCCTTTATACCCAAGACAAATCACAAAATCCTTCACCCCATAATGGGCGTAGCTTTTCATAATGTGCCATATGATTGGTTTCCCACCGACATTGACCATCGGTTTTGGGATGGCCTGTGTGTGTGCCCC
>SKJA01000069.1 GCA_007116105.1 Candidatus Izemoplasma sp. | reverse complement strand
TACCATCAGCTTTACCGTCAAACCTGGGACTATGCCAAACGGCACCGTCAACCAAGATTGATGAATTACATGGAAGAAACCACCGTCAGAGCCCACATTATTTTAGGTGAGATCGAGAATGCGTTCAAGCTTTTGGAACATCGAATGTATGAGAGTTTAGAAAAATACTTTTTAGCGCTATACTGTAGTTACATGTTAAATTACAAAGACTTTAAACAGGAGCATTACCCTAACATCGCAAACCATCTCACCCCTTTGATGTATGAACGCTTTGAAGAAGGGTTGGCTTGGTTGAGACACCATGGTTTAGAAGAAATCCCTACCCTCAAGGCTCAAGACAGCATGATTCGTTACTTTGACCATGCCGTGCGGGAGAAAGATTACTTCTTTGTTGTGGTCTTTGCCCGTTTAGCGGTGGATGTGTTAAAACGTTCCCGCCGGTACAAAGACGCGTTTACGGTCACTCAGACGTGGATGCGCATTGAATTGAAGGTGAAATAACCATGGTTTTAAGCAGTCTATTTTATGCGGTGATGTTGTTTGATGTGTTCACACATCTGCAAGCACACGTCAAACAAAAACAAACCGCAAGACTGGGACGGGCAATCGCGTTCCCTTTAAGCATTGTCTTGTTTGTGTTATTGCAGTCGCTGTTCATCCCTTGGACGTTGGCTTGGGTTTATGCAGGGTTGGTGTACAGCCTCATCCTTGCGCTCACCCAAAGCCGTGTCGCAAAAGCCCAAACGCTTAAGCGGATGGGTTTATTTTGGGTGGTCACGCCATTTCTATACCTCGCAAGTACGCTCTTTTTCTCCATCACCCATCCGCTATTTTTAGCGCTTGGGTGGGTTCTCAGTGGACTTATCTTGTGGGGGTACACTAAATTTAAAGCGCCTCGAACACTTAAGAAAACGTTTCGCTTTATTCCCTATCGTTTTCCTTTTGCAAAGATTGACGCCTCGTTTTGGGACACGCGGTTGTTTTTGGTGCAAAGTAAAAAACTACGTTTGCCCATGAACGCACTGTTGTTTGGCAAAGGTGAGGACGCAAAAATCTTGTTTTCAGCACCGTTGCTTGTGCGCTTAAAAAGCCGTCACATTGAAGGCGTCATTGCGCATGAAATGGGACACGATCATCATCGCCATTTACAAAAGCGAGGGTATCTAGTGGTGTTCTTTGTTGTTTTGCTGTATCTGTTTGGTGTTTTGACGGTTCAACAAGCACCGCTGTTAAACACCACCCTACGCACCTATGTGATGGGCGTCTCGATTTGGCTGGTGGTCTTTAAATACAGTTTGTTTGCATTGCTTCACCATCAAGAGTATCAAGCCGATGCCTATGCGCATCGCTTTGCGCTAGAGGGTGAGCTGGCTGAAGCGCTCGAAGTGATCGATCGTTACTTGCGTAACACCCACCCTTCGTCGCTGTTTAACAAAACGCAACAAACCCACCCCATCACCACAAAGCGGATTGCACGTCTTAAGCTTAAGGAGTCTTCATGAATGTTTTAAAATACATCCAAAAACACCTCGTGTTTTTTATTCTTGGTGGGATGGTGAGTGGGTTTTTGATTGGGCTGTTTGTCAACACCCAACCCTTGCGTGTGAGTGTGAGTTGGTTGTCGTTTTTCTTGGTGTATCCGATGATGGTCACTTTGAATTTTAAAAGTCTTCTCGTACGGGGGAATGTTAAATTACAACTGGTGACTCAGTTGGTAAACTTTGGGTATTTACCGCTTTTAGCGTACGTGTTTGGCGTGGTGTTTTTCCCGCATCCCGAGCAAATGAGTTACCGCCTAGGCATTCTATTGATTGCGCTCTTACCGACCTCAGGCATGACGGTCTCTTGGACGGTGATGGCGAAGGGGAATGTGCAAGAAGCCATTCGTATGATCGTGATTGGTCTGATGTTAGGGGGCCTTTTAACGCCGCTGATGATCAACCTCTATTTAGGCACGACCATCGCCTTGTCGTTTACCCAAATTCTCGCGCAGATTGTGATGATTGTCTTTATTCCGATGTTGTTGGGTTTCTTAACACAATGGGTCTTAAAAAAACGTTATGGTGAGGCCACCTTTCACCAACAAATAAAAGCCAACTTTCCACCCTTTTCGACGCTCTCGGTCATTTTATTGATTGCGTTGGTGATGAGTTTACGAGCCCCGATGTTGGCGCGTAATCCGGGTGTGCTCATTGAACTGCTTGTGCCGATCACGCTGGGCTATGGCGTGATGCTCATCAGCCTTCATCTTTTAGGCAAGACACTGTTTCCATACGCCGATCACATTGCGTTTATGAATGGTACGATGATTCGCTCCCTGTCGGTGGCCCTAGCCATTGCGTTGACGGTCTTTGAAGACGCAGGCGTTGAAGTCTCGTTGGTGATTGCATTGGCCTACATTGTGCAGGTGCAGATGGCTGCGAGTTATGTGAAGTGGAGTCAAAAACGGTTTAAAGAAGCGGCGTCATCCCTTGGGTGACGTTGCTTTTTTTATGGTTGAAGTAAACGCTTTCTTTATGGTAAAATGAAGTATCTGTAACGACGAGGTGAGTCCATGCGCATAGAGCACCATCCGATTCTAACGTTTTCAAAAAAAGAACCAATCACCTTTTTATACGAAGGGAAGCCCGTGCAAGGTTTTGAAGGAGATACGATTGCCTCGGCTTTACACGCCGCAGGCGTGAAGGCACTGTCGCAGTCGATTCATTTGAAACGGCCGCGCGGTTTTTATTGTGCGATTGGCAACTGCGCCTCGTGTAACATGGTGGTCAATGGCATACCCAACACCCGGACGTGCATCACCCCTTTAAAAGAAGGTATGGTCATCACCCATCAAACCAATCTGGGGGTGCTTTATGACCCACGTTGAACTCTTAATCATTGGCGCCGGACCAGCAGGATTGCAAGCGGCGCTTTCTGCGCTTGAAGCAGGAGCGCATGTGACGCTCATCGAACGATCCCATGTGTTAGGGGGTCAACTCAGTAAGCAAACACACAAATTTTTTGGCTCTCAAAAACAACACGCGTCGAAGCGTGGCATTCATATTATGACGCTCTTGATTGACGCACTTAAACCCTATCAAGACCGTTTAACCATTCATCTAGAAACCCATGTGGTCAGTTTTTATCATGACTATGTCGTGGGATGCAGTCAAGGCGATCGCTATTTTAAACTCCACGCTAAGGCCATCATCGTGGCCACCGGTGCTTCGGAAAAAGCGTTGCCCTTTGAAAACAATGACCTGCCTGGCGTCTACGCCGCAGGCGCAGTACAAACATTGATGAATCAGTACGGGGTCAAACCTGGCCATAAAGTGTTGATGGTGGGGTCTGGCAACATAGGTCTCATCGTCTCGTATCAATTGTTACAAGCAGGCATTGAGGTGGTGGCTTTAGTCGAAGCCGCGGCTCAAATCAGTGGCTATCTTGTGCACGCTTCTAAGCTTCGACGTTTAGGTGTCCCCATCTTAACGAAAACATCCATCAAAGGCGCCCAAGGAGAGCACAGTGTCACCTCCGCGACGCTTTGGGACGTGGACGATGCCTGGCAAGGCATTCCTGGAAGCGAACAGACCGTCGAGGTCGACACCATTTGCATCAGCGTAGGTCTGTCTCCGCTAAGTGACCTTCTCGCCCAAGCGGGCGCCAAAGTCACCTACATCAATGAACTCGGTGGCTTTGTGCCATGGGTGAATCAAGACTATGAAACCACCATCCCTCGCGTCTTTGCGTGTGGTGATGTGACGGGCATTGAAGAAGCATCATCGGCCATGGTTGAAGGTCAAATGGTGGGGTTATTGGCTGCCAATCAACTGGGGCATGTGCCAGAAGATTTACCAACGCGCATCGACGCTTTAAAAGCGGAGTTGAAGACGTTACGCATGGGCCCACACGCTAAAAAATTAAGGCTTGGCTATGCCAAAATGGAGGGTCATCATGTTTGAGCGAACAGGCATTCCGTCCCTTGAGATGATTCAAAAAGAATTTCCTCAACCAAGCGTCTTAGAAAAACCGAAGGCGATCATTGAATGTTATAAAGAAATCCCCTGTAACCCCTGCGCGACGGTGTGTCCGTTTGATGCGATTTTTATTCCTGAAGACATCAACGTACGTCCGCTGTTGGATTTTGATCGATGCACAGGCTGTGGCATTTGTGTTAAGCATTGCCCGGGTCTGGCGATTACGGTGCGAAAACTTGAAGGGGACCATCTCAAACTCACCTTACCTTATG
>SKJA01000014.1 GCA_007116105.1 Candidatus Izemoplasma sp. | reverse complement strand
TGTTGTATTTTTTTACCAAAAAACAAGAGAATGAGTAAGCCTGAAGCAATGCCGGTGGTCATCACAAGCATCACGTTCACCAGCCCCACAAGACCAATGCTCGACACGTTGCCAAGCACCACACCCATGGACGTGGCGGTCAGTTCAGCCGCAAGCAGTTCATAGGTCACCGACCCAATCACCGAAAGTCTTAGCCATGGCCACGCATTGCCAAGCACCCCTGCCAAGGCAAACAACCCCAACATCACGGCGAGTGAGGGGACTAAGGACGTGATGGCGCTGGATGTGATCAACTTACGCAGCTGTGTTTTACTAAAACCAAGTTTTAAGGCATAGTGATACGAGGAACGGGCAAACCAGAAAGAAAGACCCAAAACCCATAAAACCACCATCGCGACAAGCGTGTAAAGCAACGGATGATAAAGCGCTTCTTGAAAGCTCATTGAACCACAACCTTTCTTGGCTATAGGGTATCATAAAAGCGTCAAAAAAGAATGGTTTTTTTTAATCACCTACTGAAGTTTACGGGATGTATGATAAGATGAAACTAACACCTAAACGTGACACTCGTGGTCGTGTTTGATTCAAGTATGAGGAGTGTGTATGATGCAACTATCGTTGTTTGAACAAACCTTTAAACAGTACCAAAGACTCATTTTTTTCGATTTAGAGACCACAGGCTTTTCACCGACACACGATGACATCATTGAACTGGGCTTAGTCATTGTCGATCCGCATCAAGATTTTCGTGTGGTCAAGATGGACAACGTACTCATTAAAGCGTCTAAACCGTTGCCGCAGAAAATTGTCGAACTCACCAACATCACCGATGCGATGTTGCAGCGTGATGGCATCGAGCCTCAGGCACTCCATCAACGTTTACAAAGCTATCTTAAAGAACCCGCACTTTGGCTTGCTTATAACATGCAGTTTGATTTGGGGTTTCTCATCGCCTTTATGAAACGACACGATCCGTCGTTTGTCTTCAAAGACGACATCTTTGATGTCATGGCAGCCTACAAGGATTATAACGTTCCACCGCACCGCTTAATGCATGCGATTGCCCGCTACAACATCGTCTTTGAAAACACCCACCGTGCCCTCGATGATGTGTTGGCGACGGTGGAAGTGTTTAAAGCGCTGTCAAACGATGCCGATTTAGTGCCTTACATCAACGTCATTGGCTATCATGAGACGTATGGACTTAAAGGGCCAAAACTGCCTCACGTCACGTATTTGCCACAAAAAAACGAGCGAGAAAGTCTTAAAAACGCACTCAAAAAAGTCTGATTGTGATATAATGTCATCAATGAAAATAAGAGGAGGATTTATGCCAAAACCATCGTTATTAGAAAAATATGCACAACTTGCCGTCCATGTTGGCGCCAACGTCCAAGAGGGTCAACCTGTCGTGATTCGTTCGAGCACACAAAGTGTCGAACTGGCACGCTTGATTGCCAAAGTAGCCTATGAAGCGAAAGCCAAACGAGTGACCGTCCAGTGGACCGACGATTACGTCAGCCGTTATAGCCTTGATCACATGAGCGTTGAAACGCTTGAAGACGTCCCACAATGGGTTGTCGATCGCGCGCACCATGAAATTGAAGAAAACACCTGTCTTATTTCGATCACGTCCCCGATTCCAGGGTTAAACCAAGGGGTAGATCCACTTAAAATGCAAAAAGCCGGTCAAGCGATGGGGAAAAAACTTGCGTTCTTCCAATCGTATGTGATGGGCAACAACACTCAGTGGACCATTGTGGCAGCGTCGAACCTCATTTGGGCTGAGAAAGTTTTCCCAGAACTCAAAGGGGAAGAAGCGGTCGAAGCGTTATGGGATGCCATTTTTAAAGCGTGCCGAGTCAATGACACCACCGATGCGGTTGCCGCATGGGCGGAGCATAACAAAACACTTGGTGCACACAACGCCATACTGAATCAACATCAGTTTAAAGAACTGCATTTTACAAACAGTTTAGGCACCGACTTAATCATTGAGTTGGTGGAAAACCATGTTTGGGCTGGGGGCGATGAGACGACCACAAAAGGCGTGAAATTCAACCCGAACATCCCCACCGAGGAAACGTTCACAATGCCTTACAAATGGGGCACTCGCGGAAAAGTCTACGCGACAAAACCCTTGAATTATCAAGGCAACCTAATCGATGGTTTTTGGTTAGAGTTTAAAGACGGTAAAGTCGTGGACTTTGATGCGAAAGAAGCGAAAGATTCACTCGCAAGTCTTTTAGATTACGATGAAGGCGCGCGCTATTTAGGTGAAATCGCCTTGATTTCTCATGACTCACCCATCTCGAACGCCAACATTTTGTTTTATAACACACTCTTTGATGAAAATGCCTCGTGCCACATGGCGCTAGGTCGTGCTTATCCCATGAACGTCAAGGGCGGCACAAGCATGTCGCAAGAAGCACTCACTGAGCTGGGCTCGAATCATTCTTTGACCCATGTTGATTTTATGTTCGGTTCAGCCGATTTGAAAGTCGTGGGGCTTACCCACGATGGTCAAGAAGTGACCATCATTGAACATGGTGATTTCGTTATCTAATCTCCAAGACAATGACCAACGTCACGGTTTCGACCGTGGCGTTTTTTTATCCGGTTTTCACCAATAAAACCTTGTCTAACTTCGTTGATAGAGTGTGCGAGGTCTTTAGTTTAAGATGCGAACTTTAAAGCAAATCATGTGAATATTCTTTTAAAGAAAGTATAATAGAACAAAGGAGTGGTCCTATGAAAAAAATTGCCTTATTAGTATGGATGATGATGTTGCTTGTCGGGGTTGCAGGCTGTCAAGACACCCCCCAACCCCCCGTAGATCAAGATCTCATCGAAGAGGTCACCGTGACGTTTACGGGGACATTTGAAACCCCTTTAGAACCGCTCACCATTCCTCGCTTCTCAAGGAGTGCACTCCCTGAGCCAACACGGGATGGGTTTGAGTTTGAGGGTTGGTTTCTAGCCCCTGAAGGTGGCGATCGTTTCCGTTCAGTGGATTTGTTTACGGAAGACACAACGCTCTTTGCGCGCTTTCGCATCATTGAGCCTAGCTTACCCGATTTTGTGCATGAAGAAACACGGGTCATTGAACTCATAGAACGCATCCGGCCGATGGTCATGGCCATCAACAATCTGGATGATATCGGTGCTGGGTCGAGTGGTTCAGGTGTCATTTACAAGTTTGACAACGGCTGGTACTACATGGTCACGAACGATCATGTCACACGCGATTTCACTGAACTTGTCTTAACGTATGAGCGCAACGGCTTACAGTTTACCATTGACAATGACGCGATTGAGTTTTTAGGGGGTGACCCCACCACCGATGTGGCCATCATCCGCTTCCAATCAGACCAGTCATTTCCTGTGGCCACGTTTGCTGATTACTTTGATTTAAGTGTTGGACAAACGGTGTTTGCGATTGGTTCTCCCTTAGGCGGTGGACCCGGTAACTTTTTGTATTTGAACTCCGTTACCACCGGCATCATCTCAGGCGTCTCAAGGTTTTTTCAAGAAACCTCAGGTCTAGGTGATTTTTCAGGCTTTGTCATTCAACACGACGCTGCGATCAATCCAGGCAACAGCGGCGGCGCTTTGTTTACTTCAGAAGGTGACTTTATTGGCATCAACACCTTTAAAATTGATCGTTCTCCGTCCGGTCGAAACTTAGAAGGTCTTGGGTTTGCGGTGCCATCCAATACGATTGTCCGTGTGGCACGAGACATCGAAGAGTTTGGTCGCGTCAGACGTGCGTTTTTAGGGGTTACTTCAACCGTCTTCGCCTCCTCGTGTGGCCAAGAGTTTGGCGTCTGCATCAGTGAAGTCTTCCCCAATTCCACCGCTTCCTTTTTAGGGTTACAAGCCGATGACGTCATCATTGGTTTTAAAACGGAAAGCATGAGTGATTATGTTGAGACCAACAACTTCGAACGTTTAAGAGAAGCCATTTTATCTGCTCGTGTCGGTGAACTGGTCAGTGTTCGCATCATTCGTGGTGAGGACGTCATCGAAACAGAGTATGCGCCCGTACAACAACATCCTGACGACCGTGATTAACCTGTGGGTGATGACACAGAGCTTGGTGAAGAACGTCTACTGACTAGCTTCACCTTAAAGGTCCAAACGTAAGCTTAAAGGGCATCGTCTTTTGATGCCCCTTTTTATTACGCAAGCCAGGGCAGCTGTGGTATAATACGCCACGAGGTGACTAACATGGAACGTATTCTTAAGTATCAAACGGCTTTAGGGTTTAAGACC
>SKJA01000149.1 GCA_007116105.1 Candidatus Izemoplasma sp. | reverse complement strand
GTTAAGAAGAACGATCATCCAAGCCCCTTTGATGCGGACCTTCAAGAAACCATGCTGACGACGAAAGAACGCTATGAACAACACTTCGATGCCCTCAAAGTATCCTTGGCCATTCAAGAAGTGTGGACCCTCATTCGTCGAACCAACAAATACATTGATGAGACAGCACCTTGGGTCTTAGCTAAAGACGAAGCCAAACAAGATGTTTTGGAAAATGTCCTCTATCATTTAGCAGAAAGTTTACGCCTCATCGGCATTTTATTAAAACCCATTTTGGTGGAGAGTCACGCCAAACTGTTTGCTCAACTCGGTGTCTCGAAAAGCTATCAAAGCTACGAACAAGCATTTTTTGGTGCTGTGGAAACGTACAAAGTCACCTTTCAAGCTGAGCCTCTGTTCCCCCGGTTAAAAGTGGAAGAAGAAGTGCAAGCACTCAGTGACCTAATCAGTAAGCAAAACACGAAAAAAGTCATCACCCCGATCAAAGATGAAATTGGCATCGAGGACTTTGCGAAACTTGATTTACGCATTGGCGTCATCAAAGCGTGTAAGCGACATCCAAATGCGGACAAACTCTTAGTCTCAACGGTCGACATCGGCGAAGGCAAAGACCGCCAGATTGTCTCCGGCATCGCGGCCCATTATGAGCCCAAACAGTTGATCGGCAAAAAGGTCATTGTGGTGGCTAACTTAAAACCTGTGAAGCTGCGTGGAGAGCTCAGTGAAGGCATGTTACTCGCAGGTTCAAACACCGCCCAACTCGAAGTCATCACCTCTGAAGAACTTCAGCCAGGTGATCTTGTTAAGTAACCCAACGCGCCAGTGAATTGAAATGTTTTTGGTTGACTTTTACCAACCGATACGGTATCATACTGTTCGGTACATTTTCACAATCCACTAGCCCGACTATAAAATCCCTATAGGAGGCTAAGCTATGAAAACTATCATGGCAAATGAACAAACCATCACACGTAAATGGCATGTGATTGACGCTCAAGGAAAAACGCTCGGTCGCTTAGCGAGTGAAGTAGCGGTTCTTTTACGCGGAAAACACAAGCCAACATTTACCCCTCACGTAGACTGTGGAGACTATGTGATCATCGTTAACGCTGAAGCCGTTGAACTTACTGGTCGTAAATGGGACCAAAAAATTTATTACTCACACTCTCGTTATCCAGGCAGCCTCAAAGAGGTGACCGCCAGAGTGATGCGTGATAAACACCCAGAACGTTTAGTAGAATTTGCGGTAAAAGGCATGCTGCCAAAAGGCAGATTGGGACGTCAGATGTATAAAAAACTCTATGTGTATGTGGGTCAAGAGCACCCTCACACCGCTCAGAAACCTGAGCTTTATGAGTTGAAAGGTTAAGGAGGAATTATGGCTGAAAAAGTAATCTATCGCGGCACAGGACGTCGTAAACGTTCTGTTGCGAGAGTAATTCTTACACCAGGTAGCGGTCACTTTACCGTCAACGGTCGTAAATTTGAAGAGTACATTCCTTCTGCTGCAACCCGTCTTGACGTATCTCAACCGCTCACCAAGACCAGCAACGAAGGCACCTTCGACATTACCGTAAACGTCTTTGGCGGTGGCATCACCGGCCAAGCAGGCGCGATTCGCTTAGGTATTACCAGAGCGCTTCTCGTGGTAAACGAAGATTACCGTAAAGTTCTTAAACCAGCAGGGCTCATCACACGTGACCCACGCGTTAAAGAACGTAAAAAATACGGTCTTAAAGCCGCTCGTCGTGCCCCACAATTTAGTAAGCGTTAAAACAATAAAAGCACACAATGTGTGCTTTTATTTTTTCCCTTGGAAAAACAACAAACCCTCGATATAATAAATGCGATACCGACGATTTAAAGGAGGCAACGATATGAGCATACGTGTACGCTACGCGCCAAGTCCTACAGGCTTTTTACATATTGGCAACGCCCGCACGGCTTTATTTAATTATCTTTTCGCAAAACGTTACGACGGCACATTCATCATTCGAATTGAAGACACCGATCTTGCTAGAAATGTCGAAGAAGGCATTGAAAGTCAGCTGAAATACTTAAAGTGGCTTGGCATTGACTGGGATGAATCGATTGATATTGATGGTGGCTTTGGACCGTATCAACAAATTGAACGCTTAGAGATTTATGCACACTATGCCAGTGAACTTGAAAAACAAGGGTTGCTATATAAAGCCTATTGTTCCAAAGAGACCATTGAAACGTTAAAGGCTGAGGGCGCTTCACGCGAAGCGATTCGCCAAGCCTGTCAGACAGCACCCTCTGAAGACGCCCCTTATGCTCTGCGTTTTAAAGTGCCACACGGTGTTGAGTATCGTTTTCAAGACATGGTCAAAGGGACGATTCAGTTCTCTTCTGATGAAGTTGAAGACTGGGTTGCGATCAAACAAAATGGCATTCCAACCTATAATTTTGCCTGTGCGATTGACGACTACCTTATGCAGATCTCACATGTCTTAAGAGGGGAAGACCACATCACCAATACCCCCAAACAACTTATGGTCTACGACGCTTTTGGTTGGCCGTATCCCACCTACGCACACATGACACTAATCGTCAATGGTGAGGGCAAAAAGCTCTCCAAACGCGACGGATCTATTTTACAGTTTATTGAACAATACGCTGAGCTAGGGTACCTGCCTGAAGCGCTCTTTAACTTCATTGGTCTCCTCGGTTTTTCCCCTGCGGGAGAAGAGGAAATTCTCTCAAAAGAAGCATTCATTGAAGCCTTTGATGCGACGCGGTTAAGCACCTCACCGGCGACCTTCGATCCTCAAAAACTGACCTACATCAACCGTCGTTACATTCAAACACTCAACATCGAAGACCTTAAGGCCTTGTGTTTGCCACACCTCAAAGCTCACAACATTGGCACGCATGAATCGAGCGAGTGGATTGAAAGTTTATTGGCGGTGTTTCAAGAACGGTTAGAGTTTGGCTCACAAATCGTCGAGCATTATCATCACTTTTTTGACCAACCCTTTGTCATCGAAGGTGAAGCGTTAGAGTTCATGCAAAGTGAAGACGTTAGACCGGTTCTTGAAGCGTTTCAAAGAGCGGTCGCTTCGTTAGAAACGTTCAGTCCAGAACACCTTAAACAAGCCATCACAGACAGTGGTAAAGAGGTTGAAGTGAAAGGCAAGAAGCTTTTCATGCCTTTACGAATTGCGGTGAGTGCCGCGATGCACGGACCGGAATTACCGAAGATGATGCACCTCATGGGTCAAGCCCTTGTGCTTGAGCGTCTCGCACAAACATTGAAGCTTCTCAACTGATGTTTGCTTTTTTCGAAACAATTGACTATAATAAGATTATCATATTTTTAAAGGAGATTTTTCTTGCATGACTGGAACAGTTAAATGGTTTAATTCAGAAAAAGGTTACGGCTTCATCACAACCGACGAAGGAAAAGACATCTTCGTTCATTTTAGTGCTATTCAATCAGAAGGTTTCAAAACACTGAACGAAGGCGACAAAGTTGAATTTGAAGTAACTGAGGGCGATCGCGGTCCTCAAGCGGTTAACGTAGTAACACTTTAATGGATTAACGAAACAGGAGTTCGCTCCTGTTTTTTATTGCTTCTATTTCCACGGTATAGTGCTTGTGATACAATAAGTTTGACATGAAAAGGATGTGAAGATTATGCGTATTTATAACACGCTCTCCGACAAAATAGAACCTTTCAAACCACTCGTTGAAAATACGGTGAGTCTTTATGTCTGTGGACCGACAGTCTACAACTATATTCACATTGGTAACGCTCGACCCGTCATCTTCTTCGATGTGGTTCGCCGGACCTTTGAACATTTAGGATACACCGTCCATTTTGTTTCAAACTTTACCGATGTCGACGATAAAATCATCACCAAAGCGATCGAAGATGAAACCTCAGAGATTGTCGTTGCGGAAAAGTTTATTCAAGCCTTTTTGAACGATGTCGAACGGGTTGGCTCGCACAAGGACTATTTAGCCCCACGCGTCACTAAATACATGGACAGCATCGTTCATTATATTGGTCGCTTAATCGATCAAGGGTCTGCGTATGAAGTGGATGGGGATGTCTACTTCGATGTCAAGTTCATCTCGGATTATGGTCTTCTCTCAAACCGAAACGTAGAAGATCAAGAAGTGGGTGCACGGATCGAGGCTAATCCTAAAAAACGTAACCCATTGGATTTCACGTTGTGGAAAAAAACACCTATGGGTGTCACCTTTCCATCACCTTGGGGTGAGGGTAGACCAGGGTGGCACACGGAATGTGTCGCGATGATTGAGGACATTTTTGGTGGTCGCATCGACATTCACGGCGGCGGAACTGGCTTGATGTTTCCCCACCATGAAAATGAGATTGCGCAATCAAAAGCACTCCATCAGCACGCCATCGCCAGTGTATGGATGCACAGTGGGCATCTTCGTGTGGGCGATAAAAAGATGTCCAAGAGTGAAGGAAAGATTATTTTAGTCAAAGACCTGGATGTCGATTACATGGGATTTAGATTGTATATGTTAAGCAACTATTATCGTGCCCCGATAGAATACAGCGATGAGGCGTTAAAAAGCTATGTTCAAGAGTGGGACCGTGTGAAGCGAGCGTATGCGCAGGCCTTCTATCGTTTGGATTTGATTGAATCGCTAGATAATCCGGTCACAGAAGATGTGGTGGTAAAAGAAATCTACAATGACTTTATGAAAGCCATGAAAGATGACTTTAATACACCGAACGCGATCACTCAACTACAGAAGCTTACGAAACTTTTAAACCAACGCTTGCGTCAAGATGACGATCCCAACGCCCTCTTAAACGCCTTGTCAATGATGAATGTCTTCTTTGATGTTCTTGGCTTAAAACTGGATTTAGCGCGTTTAAACAAAGCCGATCGCAACATCTATTCAGAGTGGACCGATGCGCGTCGTAACAAAGATTATGACAAAGCCGATCGTTTACGTGAAACACTCACAGAACGAGGCATTTTGGCATGATGCCAAACGGTCAAGTTCTTGCATATTTAGGCGATGTGGTGTATGAAAAAAGAGTGCGTGAACATTACATCCATTTAGGCTATAACAGCGTGCAAAAAATCCACAATGCGGTCACCCAGCTGACCATGGCTTCGGCCCAAGTCGAAGCACTGAAAATTGTTCAACCAAATCTCACTGAAGAAGAGTGGCAGTTTGTCCTTAAAGGACGCAACGCCAAAATTTCCAAAAAACCCAAACACATTGACTTACAAGGGTATTTGTTAGCTAGCGGTTTTGAATCGTTGTTAGGTGCACTAGCACTTCAAGGCAATGACGCACGCATCGATGCGCTTTGCGCGATGATTTTTTCACAGCTCGGTTGAAAATTTCAGGAATTTTCACACGTTGTCGCGATAAGTAAGAATGCTAGGATGGAGAGGAAGATAGAGCCTATGTTATTAATTCATGGCAAAAACCCAGTCTTTGAAGCGCTGAAGACAGGGCGGAAGATTGATCGTGTGCTCGTGAGTGGCGAACTCAAAGATCCCGACATCCAGCGTCTGCTTGATGCCGGCATTCAAGTGATTAAAAAGAGTCGTCAAGCGCTCGATCAACTCTGTGGCGCAGGTCATCAAGGCTTTGCAGCGTATGTTGAACCGTATCGCTTTACGCCCTTGAAGACGGTGCTTGAAAAGCCAGGGTTGAAACGCTTGGTCATGTTAGATGGAATCACCGACCCTCATAATGTCGGAGCCATCATTCGAACAGCCGAAGCGTTCGGCTTCGATGCGATGATTATTGGAAAACATCGCACCTCGCCGATTACCTCTACGGTGGTCAAAGTGTCCACCGGTGCCATTGAAACGCTACCCATCATTCAAGTGACAAACTTAGCGCAAACCATTGAAGCGTTAAAAGAACACCAGTTTTGGGTATACGGACTCGACCTAGAGACAAGCCAAACACTTGAGGCAATCGCTCAAGATGTGTCGGTGTGCTTGGTCTTAGGTAGTGAGGGTTCAGGTCTATCTAGTTTAGTAAAAAAACGATGTGATGCGTTGGTTAAAATTCCTATGTTTGGACAAACCAACAGCCTCAACGTCAGTGTGGCAGCCGGTGTTGCCATGCATCACCTTACGAAAGCGAGATAACACCCTCATGCGTCACAAGCTGAACGATTATGAAATCATTTCCCAAATTCAAGCAGGCTGTGAAGCCAGCATGGAAGTGATGATTCACAAGTACGAAAAACTTCTTGCACGCATCATTCACCATTACAACTTAAGCTATCACTTTGAAGATTTGATGCAAGAGAGCAAGATGATTCTTGTGGAGTCGGTTCGGATTTTTGATCCCAAGTTTAATAAGACGTTTACACGATTTTTAGAACTGAATGTGAGTCGACATATGATGACGACCATTCGAAATTTTAAACGTAAAGCCCAGGTACATTATGACCACGAACGCTTGATTCAATCAAGCCTACACTGTCAAGAAATGACCAGTCCATACTATGCGCTTCATCTCGATGAAATTCAACACGTTTTGACGGAGTTTGAGTTTCAAGTCTACGGTATGCGCGTCATCAACAATGCGAGTATTGCCCTAATTTGTGAAACAACGGGTGCGAACGAAAAGAAAATTTACAACACCATAGATCGAGCGAAACGAAAGATTGGCACATTTTATAAAGGTTGATACTTCTTGACAAAAGGCCAATCTTTTGATAAATTTATTATTTGCAAGTGCAAAGGATGGTACTCATGCGAAAAAAACGCATTTTAATCTGTGAAATATGCTTATCACGTAACTATGTTATTATGAAGAAAACCAGCGACACACAACGACTTGAAATGAACAAATTCTGTTCACGCTGTAAAAAACATACTTTGCACAAAGAGAGTAAATAGGAGAGATATCATGGCAAATCCGAAAGAACAACCGAAAACCACTGGCTCAAAAGTCATGGAGATTTTACGTAAAGAATATCCTTTTGAAGGCATGTTACTCGCCCTATTAGGTGCGATTGTCCTCATCTTAGGGGTTTACATCTTTGAAGGTCAAGTGCTACAAATTCGCTTGACGGATTGGTGGATCTTTGCGACCCCTCTAAGAATTACGATCTTTGCAGTGCTTGTAGGTCTGATTGGTTTAACAGCCTTACTGTACGCGTTAGCCCCTTTCTTCATCCCGAGTTTCAAAGAGATGAACCGAGTGTCTTGGCCAAACCGTGAAACCATGTACAATCACACAGCTCGTGTGTTTGGATTCTTAATTTTCTTAGCGGTCACATTTATCTTATACGATTTAGTCTTCCAACCCATCTTCGCGTTTTTATATGACCTTGGAGTATAGTTGTGGCAGACTTTTATAAAGATAAACGCTGGTACATCGTTCAAACGTATTCCGGTCTTGAAAACTCCGTTAAGATGAATTTAGATCGCCGGATTGAGTCCATGCAAATGGAAGACAAAATTTTCCAAGTGGTGATCCCTGAAGAAATCACCTTTGAGAAAAAGAGCGATGGTACCACCAAAGAGAAACTCGTGAAAATTTACCCGGGCTACGTCTTCATCGAAATGATCGTGACCGACGATTCATGGTTTGTGGTAAGAAACACGCCTGGCGTGACGGGCTTTTTAGGAAGTTCTGGTGGGGGCACCAAACCAATCCCCTTACACGCCGATGAAATTAATCCGATCTTGAAAAAAGCAGGACTGATTGCGGTACCTAAACTCAAAGTGAACTTGGGTGAAAAGGTTCGTGTGGTCGCAGGCCCGTTTATGAATCAAATTGGGATTGTCGATGAAATTGATCAAGAGCGCGCGGTAGTGACGGTCTTGGTTGAAATGTTTGGACGTCAAACCCCAGCAGAATATACGTTTGACGAAATAGAGCGAGTTTAAAGAAGCTTGCTTGACACAACATCAAAAAAAACATATAATAGCGTGGCAACTTAATTGCTGCGTTATTTTTGAGTGGTAGGACGCAAAGTCTGTTGACCACATCACGATGATAAGGAGGTGTCTGTCGTGGCTAAAGAAGTAAAGACGATTGTAAAATTACAAATTCCAGCAGGGAAAGCAAACCCAGCACCACCTGTAGGTCCAGCTCTTGGACAAGCAGGTGTGAACATCCAGGATTTCTGCGCTCAGTTCAACGATAAAACACGCGAACAAATGGGCAGCGTAATTCCCGTAGTGATTACCGTCTACAAAGACCGTAGTTTTACCTTCATTACCAAAACCCCACCAGCTGCAGATTTACTTAAAAAAGCAGCCGGCGTCAGCAAAGGTGCTGGTAACCCATTAAAAGATAAAGCCGGCTCTGTAACACGTGCACAGTTACGTGAAATTGCCGAAGCAAAAATGCCCGATTTAAATGCAAATGACGTGGAAGCGGCTATGCGTATTATCGAAGGCTCAGCCCGTAACATGGGCATTGAAATCAAAGACTAACCATTTAGTTGTTTACACAGCTGAATGTGGGAGGAAGATTTCTGTTAGACCACATTTAGGAGGATTCTCATGCCAAAAAAAGGTAAAAAATATTTAAAAGCGCTCGAGCAAATCGATCGCACAAAACGTTACGATGCGCGTGAGGCGATTAGCCTTGTTAAAAGCCTATCATTTGAAGGCTTTGATGCGGCAGTTGAAGTCGCCATTCGCTTAAACGTTGATCCCCGTAAAGCGGATCAAAACTTACGTGGTGCTTTAGTGCTTCCCCATGGTACTGGTAAAACAAAACGTGTGTTGGTGTTTGCCAAAGGGGAAAAAGCTAAGGAAGCCCAAGAAGCCGGCGCTGATTTTGTAGGCGACGACGAATTAGCTGAAAAAATCTTAAAAGGTTGGTTCGAGTTTGACACTGTCGTTGCGACACCAGATATGATGGCAACGGTTGGTAAACTCGGCCGTACACTAGGTCCAAAAGGCTTAATGCCTAACCCCAAAACTGGGACTGTGACCATGGATGTAAAAAAAGCGATTGAAGAAATCAAAGCGGGTAAAATCGAATACCGCGTTGATAAAATTGGAAACGTTCATGCGCCCATCGGAAGAGTGTCGTTTTCTGAAGATAAGCTCGTAGAAAACTTAAAAGCGTTCTATGAGACAATGATTCGGATCAAACCACAAACTGCCAAAGGCGTGTACGTGAAAAATTTAGCGGTCTCATCTTCCATGGGACCAGGCGTCAAAGTTGCTGGCGACAGCATCTAATCAAACTTAAAAAACCTATCCGTCTAAGACTTAGGTGCGTATGCTTAATACCCTAACGAGACAAAACTGGATGAACTCAATCCACTTTTGTCTTTGGACAAAAGTGGTTTTTTATAGACTATAACACGAAGGAGGGACACGATGTCAGAGAAAGCCATTGCAAAAAAAGCTTTTGAAGTTGAAGCACTTGCTGAGAAAATCAGTCAATCTGCCTCGATGGTAGTCGTCAATTATCTTGGATTAACCGTTGCGGAAGTCACAGCGCTTCGTCAAGAACTTTACAAAAACCAATGCGAGTTCAAAGTCATCAAAAACAACATCACCCGCCGCGCTGTTCAAGCGACAGGACATGAAGGCCTAGTGGATCACTTAACAGGTCCTAACGCCATTGCATTTAGTACTCAAGACAGTGTTACTGCAGCAAAAGTCTTGTTCACCTTTGCAAAAGATCACAAGAAACTTGAACTCAAAGCAGGTATTGTTGACGGTGTGTACGTCAACACGGATGGTATCCAACAAATCGCCCAATTACCAGGACGCGAAGAATTACTCACCATGATCGCGGGCGGCTTATTACAACCAATCAAAAACATCGCGATTGGAATCAACTTACATATTGAAAATTTAGAAAACCAAAACGGTTAATTAGGAGGAATACTCATGGCATTATCAAACAAAGACATCATTGCAGCATTAGGCGAAAAAACATTACTTGAACTTAAAGAACTCGTAGACATGATGAAAGAAGAATTCGGTGTTGATCCAAGTGCCGTTGCAGTTGCAGCACCAGGCGCAGCCGCAGCAGACGAAGGACCAACAGAAGTATCTGTTATCTTAGTCAGCCCAGGTCAACAAAAAATTGGTGTTATCAAAGTGGTACGTGAGCTTACAGGTCTTGGCTTAAAAGAAGCGAAAGCCTTAGTTGATAGCGCACCAGCCGCAGTTAAAGAAAACATCAAACCAGAAGAAGCAGAAGAATTAAAAGCGACGCTTGAAGAAGCTGGCGCAACTGTTGAAATTAAATAAGTTAACCAACTTGATGCCATAAACCTGAGTGCAAACTCAGGTTTTTTGGCCTTTATTTGAGGGGTGTCTAATGAGCCATTATTTCGACCGCGACGCGGACCCTACGTTATCTCAGTCGTTCAATCTATCGTATCGTTTTCATGAGATGACCTTTACGTTACGCTCTGATCAAGGCGTTTTTTCTCATCGTCATGTCGATGATGCCAGCGATTTGTTGATGCGTAGCGTACACCCAAAACCTGACGATTCACTGTTGGATTTAGGGTGTGGATACGGCGTTATTGGGCTTGTGATGGCGCGGTACTATCACGCTCAAGTCACGAGTGTGGATGTCAATCCTAAAGCGATCGCACTCACACAACTCAATTTTCAAGCGTATAACTTAGAGGCACAAATCATACTCTCAGATAGTTTTTCCGCATTACAGGGCAGCACGTTTGATTGGATTGTCTCCAATCCACCCATCCGCATCGGTAAAAGTCAATTGTACCCGATGTTACGCACCGCAATCGAACATTTAACGCCGGATGGACGCTTTATCTTTGTGATGCACAAAAAGCATGGCGTAGCGTCTGCAATACGCTTTTTAGAGCCTTATGCAGCGCTTGAAGTGATTCAAAAAGCGAAAGGATTCCATGTGGTCTCCTGTAAAAAACATTGACACTTTGACCCAGTCATGCTAAAATTATAAAATGCGATAAATTGCGCTTTTTTGCATGCAATCATCTTTTTCAACCAATAAAATGGGGTGGATTATTAGTGAACTACACTACGGTACAATATGGCCGACAACGCCAACGCAGAAATTACTCTCGTGTCAAAATGAACATCGAGTTACCAAACTTAATCGAGGTTCAAACACAGTCTTTTGAATGGTTTATTGAAGAAGGCCTTAAAGAGTTGTTTCGGGATATCTCACCAATCGAAAACTTCACCGGTGACCTAGAACTGTATTTCGAAGGTTATGAGTTTGATGAGCCGAAGTATGACATCGCTCAAACCAAAGAAAAAGAGTTGACGTATGCTAAACCGCTTTACGTCCACGTTCGCCTGGTGAACAACGAAACAGGTGAAATTCAAGCGCGTAAAATCTTCATGGGAGACTTCCCATTCATGACCCCGCGAGCTTCATTTGTCATCAATGGTTCAGAGCGCGTCATTGTCTCGCAGATTGTCCGTTCTGCCGGTGTGTTTTACGCCGTGGACATTGAAAAGAAAAAATTTAAACGTCGTTATTTAGGTCAAGTCATTCCTAACCGAGGCGCATGGTTAGAATATGAAATGGACGCTAAAGACGCGCTTTTTGTCAAGTTAGATCGTTCCAAAAAAATCCCCTTAACCACACTGTTAAGAGCGCTCGGTATGAGCGACGATCAAAGCATCGGGGCCCTCTTTGCGAACAATAAATTTTTAGAAGAAACACTACAACGCGACCACACTGAAACACCTGAGGAAGCCATCCTTGAAGTTTACTCAAAACTTCGTCAAGGGGAAACGGCAACCATTGATGGTGCGATGAACTTCTTCACCAGTCGCCTCTTTGATGCGAAACGCTACGAACTCGCAGCAGTTGGTCGTTACAAAGTGAATAAAAAGCTTGATGTTCTCTCACACTTAAGACATAAAAAATTGGCCCAAGACATCGTCGATCCAGCCACAGGTGAAGTGTACTTCAAAGAAGGACACACCATCACCCGTGAAGATTTACGTTTCTTAGACCAACACCGTGACTGTTTTAAACAGGCGATTCCCGGTGTCTTAAACGACGATTTAGAATACGCATTTAACATTCAAAAAGACATCTTAGACGCCAACCCAGCTTTGGCTTATTTAAGCGATGACGTTAAAGTCAACATGATTAAAAACCAACACTACCTAAGTGCCAGCGAGGCACTTAGTGGGTATTTCAAACATTTAGGCACCACGGAAAAAGCGTTTGTCGAAGGCGAAGGAAAAATCAAACTTCAAGAGTTGAAAGACAGTCTTGAAAAAACGCTGAGCGACCCTGCATTGATCTTAGATTTAGCTCAAGTTGAAGTGATTGACATTTACCACGTCAACAAAAACGATGAAGAAGTCAAACTGCGTGTGATTGGGAACAATCAAGACGAAACGAAAGAACACATTGTCACGTCTGACATCATCGGTTCAATCAACTATTACTTAAATCTGTTCGAAGACTTTGGGCGTTTAGACGACATTGATCATTTAGGCAATCGTCGTTTACGTTTGATCGGTGAGTTGTTAAAAAACCAATTCCGTATCGGACTGTCAAAACTTGAGAAAAACGTTAAAGACCGGATGTCCACAAAAGACATCGATGAAGTCACACCAAAAGACCTCATCAACATTCGTCCCCTTACATCGTCTTTGAAAGAGTTTTTCGGTTCTTCACAGCTCAGTCAGTTTATGAGCCAAACGAACCCACTCGATGAACTCACCCATAAACGTCGTATTTCAGCCCTCGGTCCAGGCGGGTTAACCCGTGACCGTGCCGGCTTTGAAGTTCGTGACGTTCACTACTCCCATTATGGTCGTATTTGTCCAATTGAAACACCCGAGGGTCAAAACATTGGGTTGATTAACTCGCTTGCTTCCTATGTGCGGGTCAACAAGTTTGGGTTTATGGAAACGCCTTACATTGAAGTCGATGACATCAAAGATGAACAAGGCAATTTGCTAGGTAAAAAGCTGAGTAACCGGGCTCTTTACATGTCGGCGGATGAAGAAGAAAACTACTATATTGGACAAGCCAACATTCATCTAGATGATGAGGGCAACGTCCTGGATGATAACGTCGTTGCGCGTCACATGGGGGAAACCAAAATGTACCCCAGCAAACATCTAGAGTACGTGGATGTTTCGCCAAAACAGATTGTTTCGATTTCTACGGCGTGCATTCCATTCTTAGAACATGACGATGCGAACCGTGCCTTGATGGGTGCGAACATGCAACGTCAAGCGATTCCGTTACTCCGACCAGAAGCGCCCTTTGTTGGGACCGGCATTGAGTACAAGGCCGCCAAAGATTCCGGCGCATGCACGGTTGCGTTGCATGAAGGCGTCGTTGAAACGGTAGACTCTAAACACATTGTCATTAAGCGTCCTGACGGTAAAAAAGACCGTTATGAACTGATTAAATTTGAACGTTCCAACCAAGGAACCTGCTTTAACCAAAAACCATTGGTTCGTCCAAACGATACCGTGGCCGCGGGGGAAATCATCAGTGATGGTCCTTCGATGGACCAAGGTGAACTCGCTTTAGGACGTAACGTTGTGGTTGCCTTCATGACCTGGAATGGGTACAACTATGAAGATGCGGTCATCCTGAGTGAACGTCTCGTTAAAGAAGATGTTTACACGTCTGTTCACATCGAAAAATACGATGTTGAAGCTCGTGACACGAAACTTGGAAAAGAAGAAATCACCCGTGAAATTCCAAACGTTGGGGAAGAGGGTCGTCGTTACTTAGATGACCGAGGCATCATCATTCCTGGCGCCGAAGTTGAAGAAGGAGACATTCTAGTAGGGAAAGTGACACCGAAAGGTCAAACAGAACCTACACCAGAAGATCGTCTCTTACTGGCCATTTTCGGCGAGAAATCACGCGAAGTTCGCGACACCTCCTTACGTGTGCCTCACGGTGGTGGTGGCATTGTCCAAAGCGTGAAATACTTCTCCCGTGCCAATGGCGATGAACTTCCACCAGGTGCGAATGAAGTGGTCCGCGTCTTTATCGTTCAAAAACGGAAAATCTCCGAAGGCGATAAGATGGCTGGACGTCACGGAAACAAAGGTGTTATCTCGAAAATCTTACCGATTGAAGACATGCCTTACTTACCCGATGGCACCCCGGTTGACATCATGTTAAACCCACTGGGTGTACCCTCACGGATGAACATCGGACAAGTGCTAGAAATTCATTTAGGCATGGCAGCCAAACGTTTAGGCATCCATGTTGCAACGCCTGTTTTTGACGGTGTAAACAACCAAGATTTGGTTGAGATTATGCAAGAAGCTGGCATGAGTGCTACCGGTAAAACACCGCTTTTCTCAGGCCGTACAGGTGAAAAATACGACAACGATGTGTCCGTGGGCGTCATGCACATGATTAAACTCGACCACATGGTTGACGATAAACTTCATGCGCGTAGTGTCGGTCCCTACACCTTAGTCACGCAACAGCCGATGGGTGGTAAAGCCCAAAACGGTGGTCAGCGTTTCGGGGAAATGGAAGTTTGGGCACTCGAAGCTTACGGTGCTGCGTATGCACTCCAAGAAATGTTAACGGTGAAAAGTGATGACATCATCGGCCGTAACAAAGTCTTTAGAGCGATTGTCGATGGCAAATCGATTCCAGGACCATCGCTACCAGAATCGTTCCGCGTGTTAACCCGTGAACTCCAATCTCTTGGAATTTCCGTTGAACTGATCAACCGTCAAACCGGTGCAAACGAAGCCAACAAATCGTTGGTGGAAGATTCAGATTTAGAAGACTATATTGATAAATATGGCTTTAATGCTTAGGAGTTGATTCGATGAGCCAAAAATTCTCTCACTACAAAATACGCTTAGCGTCTCCAGAAGAGATTTTGTCTTGGTCTTATGGTGAAGTTGAGAAACACGAAACCATCAACTACCGCACCTTAAAGCCAGAACGTAAAGGTCTTTTCTGCGAAGAAATCTTTGGTCCAACCAAAGACTTTCAGTGTGCTTGTAACAACAAATCAAAACGTTCTTCACAATCGGGTAAAAAATGTCCGGTGTGTGGCGTTGAAATCACGGAAAGTAAAGTCCGTCGTGAACGGATGGGTCACATCAAACTTGCGGCACCTGTGGTGCACACATGGTATTTGAGAAACTCCCCTTCACGCATTGCGACGTTGCTTGACATCAAAG
>SKJA01000082.1 GCA_007116105.1 Candidatus Izemoplasma sp. | reverse complement strand
GCGCCTTCACATCAGCAATGCGCGCCAGCTGCATGATACGGTACATTTCAAGCAACGTTTTGTCATCGATCTTTGGCACATCGTCTTTGCTGACGATGTTGCCTTCTTGATCGAGGACTTGGAACATCTTCTTCTTAAGCGGATCAAAACGATCGACAATAGACATAATTCATATCCTCCTAATTGGTCTATACGTTTATGGTTAGCGTGCGTCCTAACGCACGGAAACACAAACTTGTATTACAGCTTAAACAATATAATAGTTTGGCCTTTTTTGCATGAAATATGCTTTATTTTTACTGACGTTTGTTTTTTATGATAACCTTTACAGTCTAACAGGCTTTTAGAGTCACTGAAGTAAAAAGCGTAAGGGTTTCCCCTTACGCGGCTTGTTCTTTGATTTTGCCTTGACGGTAAGCGTCGATGAGACGCTTTAAATCGTCAATCTTTTCTTTGATTTCAACGCCCTTATCGGTGTCATAAATATGAATACGCCGAGAGGCTAAATCTTCACTGTGGGTGACGTTGATGATGTCGTGTTCTTGATCGATTAAGGCTTGATAAGTTTCAAATCGACTGTGCGAGACTAAGAAAAACGCGTAAGAGTCTGAGATGAGGGTGTAGCCACCAATCGCCGTGCGTTTCACGTATTGTTTAGACATCCCGCCATCAATTAAGTAAATCTTTTTATCGGCTAAGACGACATCGTCGCCTTTAGTGACGTCATGCGGCACATGCCCGTTAATGATCTTACCGTAAGTGTCATCGAGGCCAAAGGCACTAAAGATCCTTTTTAAGACAGTCATATCCGTTCTTAAAGCAAAGTAAGGATCCATCGTTTCTTTTTGTTTTTCTTTATCACTTAAAAAATAACGTTCAAACGTCCTCATGGCGTCTTTCGCAAACAGTGGACTCAATGGGCCACACCAGCCATAGACAAAATAATCTAAAGCGGGGTTATGGGTGTCGTAACGATGTAAATAAGCATAGCGTATTTTTTCTTCAAAAAATTCCATCAAAGCTTTTCCGCTGTAATCTTCGCCGTTAACGCTGAAGGTTTTAAAGGTGCCATCGGGATGTAAAGGAATGGCCGCATGGAACAACAGCGCGTTGTTAGTTTTTAAATACATCGAGCCTTTTTGAAAGAGAAATTTCATATGTTTTTGTAACATCTCATTGTGTAAAAAGACTTGTTTAAGGTGTTGCATGACCTCATGTTCTTCTGGCGTTAAAGCATAAGGATCCCCCGCAAAATCAACGGTGGGGAAATAGGTATCTTTGAGTGGATACTCTTCCCCATCTAAAACAATCACGTTACGCGAGGGGTCAATGTGTTCTAAGAGTAAACGATCTTCTAACTGAAAGTCTGGGTTATTTTTAAAGACGTCACGTTCTAACTTAAACTGCATCACTGTGATCGCTTTATGCATTTTGGCGACCAAGCCTAAATCATCAAGCGTTTTAGAAGGTTCATTAACTTGGGGTTTAAAGAGTTTCGCGTCATCGTTTTGATAGGTGTTCATCGCAAAGGTAGCCAACGGCCGTAAGTTGATGCCGTAGCCATCTTCTAAACAGTCAAGGTTGTGATACCTAGCCGCAATTCTTATGACGTTCGCAATGCACACGCAGGACCCTGAAGCGGCACCCATCCAAATAAGGTCATGGTTGCCCCATTGAATGTCAACGTGACGACGTTTCATGATTTGTTCCATCACGAGATGGGGAAAAGGTCCCCGGTCAAAAATATCGCCCACAATGTGAAGTCTGTCAATCGCCAGTCGGCGAATGAGACGAGAGAACTCTAACAAGAGCTTATTCGCGCGTTTGGTTTCAAAGACCGCGTCAATGATCGCTTCATAATACGCTTTTTTATCTTCGTGTGAACGTGATTCATAAAGCATCTCTTGCATCACATAGGCGAACTCTGCGGGCATCGTTTTACGCACTTTGGACTGGGTATATTTAATGACGATGGTACGCGCCAGCGTGACAATGTCTTTTAACATCTGTCTTAAGAGCGCATCAAGCGCCTTTGCGTCCAGTTGTTTTTGATATTTGCTGATCATGTCGGTGGGGTAATAAATGAAAAAGGCAAGCCGGTTTTGTTCTTCTTCGGTGTACTCTGGAAACCGTTCGCTAATTTTTTGCGCGATGATGCCTGAGGCGTTCTTTAAAAAGTGATTAAACGCATCGTATTCCCCATGGATGTCCGCAATAAAGTATTCGGTCCCTTTCGGCAAATTTAAAATGGCGGAGAGATTGATCAGTTCACTCGCCGCGCTTTGGACATTGGGATAATCTTTGCTTAATAAGTTTAAGTATTTTAACGTGTCATTCATCGCGTCCACCTCCACAGTCTTTAGTGTATCACGCCTTAGGCATGACCTCAATAAAAAAACGCGCCATCGGCGCGTTAAAGGGTTTGAATAAACTGTTGAATCCAGATGCGCGAACGCGCCGTTTCTTGTTTAAGTTTGCTGAGTTGTTTGGTCGTTAAGATTTTACGGATGTGTCTACGGTGCGCTTCTTTTAAGTTCTCTTCGCCCAGCGCTTTAAGCGCTTCGACAATTAGGGCTGATTGAAAGGAGAGTGGGGTGATTTCTCGTTTCATACGGTGTTTAAAGACGATCGTATGTTCTTGATAAGTGATTGCTCGGTAAGGCCCATCGCTGACAAACTCAATCGGAAGCTCATCGGCTTTTTTAAACCCTAAGAGCGCTAAGGCGGTGTCTCCTGAAGGGATGATGGTCCAGGCATGATGACGCGCTAAAGCAAAGGCGACGTCGTAAGGGGAGGGAAGCGTGGTGTCGGTTTTTTGGTAAAGGCCACGGATCACACGGGTGACGTGGGGCGTTTTCGCCAGACGTGCAAGCGCACGTTTGACGGCTTCATATGAGCCTAAATGCAAAAAGTCCGACACCACAAAAAGGCTGCCTGGATGACTGTTTACGATGGTGCTTTCAATGGTTTTGTGTAAACTTTTTTCCATACGTCACCTCGTCACGTATAGTATATGTAATTCGTGACAATTTTACAAGAAAAAAAGATGACCGGAGTCATCTTTCATCGATGTGTTTAAAGATTTTACTCGCATAAGCTTGATTGATCGGCACAATCGTGCCCACATCGCCATACGCCGTCCCAGGACCTGCTAAATCAAGATAATCGGCCTCGCTAAACGTATCCTTGATGCCTGCTTCAAGGTACGTGGTGGGGGCACCAAACGCTCGAAACATCGCCTGCATGCGTTCAATGACGGCTTTGCCTTCTTGGCCTTCAAAAAGTTCTTGACCTAGAAAATTCAGTCTACGTTCCAGTTTGTCTGGTATGTCTTCATAAAGTGTTTTTAAAAGTGCTGGATACACCATCGTCAGTGCATAGCCATGAATGACGCCATAACGCTCGGTTAAAACGTAAGAGAGCCGGTGAGACGCCCACTCGCCCAGTTTGCCTTGTTGGAAAATAAAGGATAAGCCGAGCGTCGACGCCCAAGCGAGGTTTTGTCTGGTGCCTTTTGTTTCTTTGCCTTCTAAAATCGTTTCAATCAGCGTTTTAACACTTTTTAAAAGTCCGACAATGAGATAATCGCTGACCTCAGTGTCTTCGGTGGTGTCAAAGTATTGTTCAAACAAGTGATGCATGATGTCGATCGCACTCGCGATACGGTAATCATGCGGCGCTTGTTGTTGAATCTCAGGGTCAATCACACCAAAGACAGGTCTTAATAAGGGCGAACGCACCGACCATTTTTCATGGGTTGCTTCATTCGTAATCACCGAGTTCCCATTCGTTTCAGTGCCTGTCCCGGATAACGTGACGACACACCCTAAAGGAAGCGCGCCTTTCAGTGCTTCGCGGTCAATAAAACAGCGTTGCCACAGTTCATCGGCGTCATAAAGATGGCTAAAGCTCATCGCTTTGGCGGCGTCAATGACGGAGCCTCCACCTACCGCTAAAATAAAGTCAATGTCATGATCAAGAATCTTCTGACGTCCTTCTAAGACGCTTTCAAAACTGGGGTTAGGCTTCACACCTGAGACTTCATAAACGTTGATGTCTTCTTTTTTAAGTTGGTTTAAAATACGGTCATAAAGACCTAAACGTTTAATCGATGATTGACCGTAGACCAACAAAACACGTTTAGCGTTTTGTTCTTTAGTAAGTGTTCCGATACGTTCTAAATGGCTTTCACCAAAATGAATGTGTGTGGGTAACGCAAAGCTGAAATCTAACATCGTGATACACCTCCAAACCTAGTATAGCACAGCCTTTAAAGCGCGCATGACAAACACCTTAAAAAATGGCGAACGGCTTGCATTAAAG
>SKJA01000033.1 GCA_007116105.1 Candidatus Izemoplasma sp. | reverse complement strand
GGACAACTTAAATGCGCATCCAAAGGGACTTTGAACACGCGGGTGTGATGTTTCGCTTGATAGTGTTCATTTAAGCTGGTGTAACGCTTCATAAAAAAACCTCGCTTTGACTCATTCTACCATGAGAGAATGCGTGAGTCTATGGTATAATAGGGCCGGTGATAGTATGTTAGATCGAATTAAAAAAGCACTCGTTGAACCCCACAAACTCATTCAATTTCGCAAAGACCGGCTCCGTCGAGTCTTTCTTTATCTAACCTTTTTTGCGCTTCTTTTCAGCACCAGCACTGTCATTGGTACTCTTACCTTTGAAGGATTGGAGACAAGCGTCCAAGCGGTGTTTCGTGACGACGTCAACACCCAAGCCCTCCCCTGTGCGTTAGAAGACGGTCAACTGGTCTGTGAAAGCCCTCAATCTCAGCTTTTGTATGAAGGCAACAACATCGTGATGCGTCTGGATGTGGATCAAGACACCGACCTCAGCACCTTGAGAGGTTTACGCTATTATGGTTTGTTACAAAACGAGGGGTTGTCGCTCGTGTTTATGGGCAATGAGCTGCGGTTTTTCACGTATGAAACGTTGGCGCTTGAGCGCCTTGATTTCACCACCTTTGACGATCAGACACTGGACGATTTGTTTGTCTTAGTCGACCGTGTGATCTTAGAGCTGCGTCCTTTATGGGCGCCGGTGGTGATGATTGGACGACTGATTGGCGCGTTGGTGCTTTTCAATGTGTTCATCGTCATCAATGCTTTCATCTTAAGATTCCGATTACCCATGGTCCCGTTTAAGCAAATGTATGTGATGTTTGCGTATGCGTCGACGACGCTGTTTATTGTGCTCATCTTTGATACCTTGGTGACACTGAACATTTTCCTCTTCATCGTGTTGTTGTTTTTCGCCTTTAGACAAACCTCTAAAATGGCACTTGAGCTTCAAAAACGACTCTTGTTTAAAGATGATGATGCGGCTTGAAAAGCCTGCAAGAGTGTGCTAAAATCAGCCTAACAGCCAAGAACTAACACAAGTACCTTGAATGCGTGACAACAGCGACTTAGTGGTGGTGAAAACTAAGCACAACATTCAAGCGAATTAGGTTAGGGAGCTGTGCGTGTGCAACCCGTGAGCACGCACCGTCATCCGACGTTACAGGACTTAAAGTATAATGTTAAGGTGGTACCGCGGAGACGCCCTTTTTAAGGGGCGTTTTTTATTTGAAAGGAAGATGATGATGGACTATCAAGCCTCCGCCATTGAAAAGAAATGGCAACAACGTTGGGAAAAAGATCGCGCGTTTCAAGCGATTGATTTTTCGGAAAAACCGAAATACTATGCCTTAGTGGAGTTTCCCTATCCTTCAGGGGCAGGCATGCATGTGGGACATATTCGAGCCTATGCCTCGCTTGAAGTGATTGCGCGCAAACGTCGCATGGAAGGGTTTAACGTCCTTTTCCCCATCGGTTTTGATGCGTTTGGTTTACCGACCGAAAACTTTGCGATGAAAGAAAACATTCATCCCCGCATCGTCACCGATCAAAACATTCAACATTTTACAACCCAACTTAAAGCCATCGGCTTTAGTTTTGATTATGACCGCGCTGTGGACACCACAGATCCGAGCTATTACCGCTGGACACAGTGGATCTTTTTAAAGCTTTACGAACAAGGCTTGGCCTACCGCAATAAGACTTACGTCAATTACTGTCCTTCTTGTCAAGTTGTCTTAGCCAATGAAGAAAGTCAAGGCGGCGAATGTGACCGTTGTGGCAGTCCCATTGTGCAAAAAGAAAAAGACGTCTGGTTTTTAAAAATCACCGCGTACGCGCAAAAACTGCTCGATGGCTTAAAAGACTTAGAAACTTTACCGCGAATTGCGCTTGAACAAGAAAACTGGATTGGCCGCTCGGAAGGGGCCTTGGTGCGTTTTCCTTTGGCTGGGGTTGAGGATACTTTAGAGGTCTTCACCACCCGCTCAGACACCTTGTTTGGCGCAACCTTTATGGTCATCGCGCCAGAACACCCACTCTTAGAACGTCATGCCAAGCACATCACCAACGGTGCGGCCATTGAAGCGTATCAAGCACAAGCCCGTTTAAAAACCGAATTTGAACGCACCCAGTTGGTCAAAGACAAAACCGGGGTGCGTCTTGAAGGGCTTCATGCGATCAACCCCCTCACCCAGCAACCAATGCCCATCTTTATTGCGGATTACGTGATGATGGGGTATGGCACCGGCGCCATCATGGCCGTGCCGGGCCATGACAGCCGCGATTATGCGTTTGCAAAAACGTATGATTGTCCCATCGTCGAAGTGATTGCGGGGGGCGATTTAAGTGTTGAGGCATACACCGACACCGAGGAGGGGACGCTCATCAACAGTGGTTTTCTCAATGGCCTCGATGTAAAAACTGCCATTCGCACCATGAATGACCACTTAGAACGTCATGACTTAGGTCATACGATGGTGAACTTTAAAATGAAGGACTGGGCGTTTAACCGTCAGCGTTATTGGGGTGAGCCCATTCCCATTGTCCATCTGAGCGATGGACGCATGGCGCCTCTCGATGAAGCGTCACTGCCTTTAGAACTGCCCTACCTCGAAGACTTTAAACCGTCCGCCGAAGGCGCTTCGCCCCTTGCAAAAGCAGAGGATTGGCTTCGCCTCACCCATCAAGGTCAAGAGGCCACCCGTGAGACCGACACCATGCCTCAGTGGGCGGGGTCAAGCTGGTATTTCTTAAGATACACCGACCCGCACAACGAGCACGTCTTTGCGGATTACGATAAACTTCAGTATTGGTTGCCGGTGGATTGGTACAACGGGGGCATGGAACACGTCACCCGTCACGTCATCTATTCTCGTTTCTGGCATCGATTCCTTTACGACCAAGGCCATGTGCCTTATCCAGAACCTTATAAAAAACGGACGGCTCAAGGACTGATTTTAGGTCCTGATGGCGATAAAATGTCCAAATCAAAAGGCAACGTCGTCAACCCGATGGAGATTGTGGAACACTATGGCGCGGACACGCTAAGAGTCTACATCCTCTTCATTGGTGATTATGAACAACCCACCCCCTGGTCAGACGCCGGTGTCAAAGGGGCGCGTCGTTTCTTAGACAAAGTTTGGCGCTTAAAAGAACTGATCTCCCCATCGCCTGATGACCCTGAGTTCACCCGCTTGTTGCATCAAACGATTGCGGAAGTGGACCACGACTGTGAGCACGTGAAATTTAACACCGCGATTGCCAAGTTGATGACCCTCACCAACGCCGCTTACAAACAAAATAGGATTTCTTTAGAAGCCTATGAAACACTCTTGAAACTGCTCAATCCGTTTGCGCCGCATGTGTGTGAAGAACTCTATGAAGCGCTCGGTCATGAAGCGTCCCTTGTCCATGCGCCTTACCCCAAAGCAGACGCCTCAAAAATGCAAGCCCAGACCGTGACCGTGGTGTTAAGTGTCAACGGCAAAGTCCGCGCAAAACTCGAGGTTGAGGCTGATCTGGACGAAGCCACCCTGCTTGAAAAAGCACTCGCAGAACCTCGTCTTCAACCGTTTTTAGAGGGCAAAGTGATTGTCAAACGCATTGTCGTTCCCCAAAAACTCATCAATTTTGTGGTGAAGGATGCATAGTCTTATTTTAGAATTTTTATAATACAGATTTTAAGAGGTTTAAAAAGCGCTTCACAAAGCGCTTTTTGACCTCTTTTTTTTGTCAAAAAAAAGCGTAAATTTGCTTTTGAAAAAGAACGTCTTTCATGTTATAATTACTTGTGTAAAAACGCTTACATGAAGCGTTTAAATTTTGTCTAAAATTATGAGGAGGCACACATGAAGAAATTTGAATACATGGAAAAACACGGGTATGAACAACTGGTCTTTTTCCATGACAAAACCACCGGTTTAAGAGGCATTACGTGTATCCATAACACCACCTTAGGGCCAGCCTTAGGCGGCACCCGTCTTTGGCAATATGACCAAGAAGACGACGCGGTGTTGGATGTTTTACGTTTAGCACGCGGAATGACGTATAAAGCAGCCGCAGCTGGGCTGAACTTAGGCGGTGGCAAAACGGTCTTGATCGGCGATGCAAACACTGTCAAGAGCGAAGCGTATTTCCGGGCGTTAGGTCGCTATGTACAAACCCTCAATGGGCGCTATATCACAGCGGAAGATGTCAATACATCGACTAAAGATATGGACTATGTCAACATGGAAACCAACCATGTCGTTGGCTTAGAAGGTAAAAGTGGAAACCCCTCACCCGTGACCGCGTTAGGGGCGTTTCATGGCATTAAAGCGTCGCTTAAAGAAGTCTACGGTTCAGACGCCATTGAAGGGCGCAGCTTTGCGGTTC
>SKJA01000039.1 GCA_007116105.1 Candidatus Izemoplasma sp. | reverse complement strand
CTTAGGAGGCATGTACTTAGCCTTACTCTATGGGTTTATCCACTTCACCATAGATGAAGAAGTTTCAATCGCTCCTAAGCTCCCCCGTGCATGGCGGTCCTTGGCGATGACGTTAAGGGTCACACAAAGTTGTCTAATTGACCTTCATCTCGATCATAAAACGTTAACACTCACATCCAATGAAGACACCACGTTACTAGTTTATGGCCAAAGTACCCTATTGAATCAAGGACAAACAGTAACGGTTTCACTTTAAGTTAGGCTACAATCAATGAAGCTTTCTCAGTGAGTAAACTTCATTGCTTAGCAATAAAAAAACTAGGAGGATTTAGAATGAAAAAGCTTTTCTTACTCGGAATGGCGACAGTCTCAGCATTTTTGCTGGTGGCATGTGGCGGTTCTGACGACACTCCATTAATCATCTACCAAAACAAAGTAGAGATTGATGATGTTTTACAAGCTTACGCTACCGCTTGGGGACAAGCGAATGGCGTAGAAGTTGAAGTTCGCACATGTGGTGGCGATGCCTGTGGTTACGCTGACCAAATCATTGCTGAGTTCAACTCTGCGAACCAACCTGACATCTTCGTTATTGAAGGTTTAGGTCAGTTCAATCAGTTCCGTAACCGCATTATGCCACTCGATGGCGAAGCGTGGATTGCTGAAACTGATGTTGCTTTAACCGTTGATGGCGTTGTGTATGGCTTCCCAATTAACCTCGAAGGTTGGGGCTTAGCATACAACGCAGAAATCTTAGCAGCTGCTGGGGTTGATCCATCGACATTGACTAGCATTGAAGGATACCGTGCAGCCTTTGAACTCATTGACAGCCAACTTGACGAACTTAACTTAAGTGGTGTGGTTGCGATGGCTGCTGGACCAGGTTTAACTTGGGTCACCGGTCTTCATAACTTCAATGGCTACCTGTCCAGTGGACTTGAGTATGACGATAACTCTGTCATCACTGATTTGTTGAATGGTGTGCCAAACATGGATCGTTTAGAAGCACTCTCTTTATGGGTAGAGCTCCTCTTTGATTTTGCTGATCCTAACATCTTACTCTCTGGCACATACGATCAAATGATCAATGCATTCCGCAACGAGAACGTTGCCTTCTTGCATCAAGGAAACTGGGTTGATCCAAACTTACTAGCAGCGCCAGCGATCGACTTTGAAGTCGGCTATGCACCTCATGCTTCAGGTTTAGGTCAAGTCAACTCAATCTTTGTTGGTCCACCTTCTTACTTTGTCGTAAACAATCAAGGGAACAATCCTGAGTTAGCGAAACAGTTCCTTAATGATTTAGTCTTCACTGAAGCGGGTCACCGTTTCATCGTTGAAGAAGCACTTTATGTCCCTGCCTTTACGAACATTGAACTTATTCCGAGTGCGCCACTTTCTGCGGTCGTCTTCGAATATGCTCAAGCAGGAAACATTTATGCTTGGTGGCAAAACGATATGCCGCCTGGTTTCGGAATGGATGACTTAGGTCCAATCTACTTCCTATTTGCCAATGGCGACATTACGCGCGAGCAGTTTATTGAACGTATTGCAAATGAAATTCGTACGCTCGCACCTTAAGGACACCTAACACCATGAGATCAATGAGGACAAACACCCTGTTTGTCCTCATTTCATGAGGAGGATAAGATGCAATCTATTGGAAAAGGGATTCTCACACAAACAGGTTGGGAGATCATTAAAAATAGCTATGAAGCGAAACAAGCCATCAACGATGGCAGTTCTTTTATGACTGGAAATGGTTACTTAGGGTATCGAGGAACGTTTGCACACGACTCGAGTGAAGCCTATGTGGGTTGTTTTGTGACGGATACTTGGGATAATGCAGATGGTAAGTGGGAAGAGCTTTCGAATGTCCCTAACGCACTTTTCACCACCTTTCATGTCGAAGGGCATGATTTAACACTCACACAGCCTCATCAAGACTTTGAGCGAAGTCTTGATCTTTCTCAAGGACTGACAGGCTACCAAGCGACATTTCCCGTTTCCGCAGGGACAGTCACCCTCAAAGAAGAAAAGTTCGCCTCGCTCGCGCAGCATCATGTTCTTGGCATGCGTCATGTGATCACTGCCGATCATCCGACAGTGTTGGTCATTGAAAGTGGCATTGACACAGTTCTATGGGACTTAAACCAACAACACTTAAGAGGGTTTGATGTCAAAGACACTGCCCGTGGTTTTGAAGTCCAAGCGCAAACATCCCAATCAAACATTCAAGTGAATGTTCTCGAAAGACGTTACCCCCTTGAAGGTGGACAAGTTGTCGTTAAAGAGGGTAAACACCTTATGCGATGGGAAGTGACGCTAAAGGAAAACGAACCTTTGATTTTGGATAAATTAATGGTTGTGACCAGTTCAAATGATCATGAACATCCTTCATCAGCACTCTCTCAAATGGAAGCATCGGTTGAATCCTATGACGCCCTAAAGCAGGAGAACAAACTTGCGTGGGATGCGTATTGGGCTCGATTCGATATCATCATTGAAGGCAATCTTTCCGATCAAGTGGCCACGAGATTTAATACGTATCATGCCATCATTGCGACGCCGATGCACAAACCATTGCCTATCGGTGCCCGCGGACTGTCTTGTCAAGCCTACCAAGGGGCTGCGTTTTGGGATCAAGAAATCTATAACACCCCGATGTATCTATTCAGTTATCCCAAACAAGCACGCATGCTGCTTGAATATCGTTATCAAACTCTAGATGGCGCAAGAAAAAAAGCACGTAAGCACGGGTATGAAGGTGCCTTTTACGCTTGGATTTCAGGGAAGACAGGCGAGGAAATTTGTCCAGATTTCTTCTTTAAAGATGTCTTATCGGACCGTCCCATTCGAAATCATTTTAATCTCTGGCAGATACATATTTCGCCCGATATAGCCTACAGCATTGTCAGATACTATGAAGTAACCCAGGACGAAGACTTCATGCGTTTGTATGGTCTTGAGATGATGTTTGAGATTGCGCGTTTCATCGCCTCAAGAGTGGTCTTTAAACCACGCCTCAATCGTTACGAACTAACCCAAGTTCAAGGACCAGATGAGTATCATGAAAACGTCGACAACAATGCCTTTACAAACTATCAATCGCATGCTGCACTCAAAGAAACCTTAAGGTATCTCGAACACTTCAACCCAGAAGACATCAATAAAGTTCGTCAACAAATCAATTTGGGTGATCATGAGATTTCTCTGTGGCATGACATCACAAATAAACTGTATCTACCCAAACCTAATCAAGAAGGTTTAATTGAGCAGTTTGATGGTTTCTTTAATTTAGAGTCTGTTGTTCCTGCACATGAGGTCACAAAGCGTTTGAAACATCCAGAAGAGTATTACGGTTGGCCAAACGGAATTACCGTGTTCACTCAATGCAACAAACAAGCCGACATGGTGCAATTGTTTAGTTTACATCCTTCACTGTTCAATCGGGATACCATGCGGATGAATTATGCCTATTATGAACCCCGCACCTTACACTTTTCATCACTCTCTCCTTCAACCCATGCTTTGGTCGCAGCTCGTTTAGGGATGGTTGAAGAAGCATATCGTCACTTTAAAAAAGCGCTCATGATCGATTTACTGAACACCAATGAGGCCGTGAGCGGTGGCACCTTTATTGGAGGAATGCACACCGCGAACAACGGAGCAACTTGGGCCATGATCACACAAGGCTTTTTGGGTTTGAAGCGAAGCCACAATCATCTGTATGCGCTCAATCCTGTCCTTCCCAAAGAATGGAAAAGCGTTACCTTCTTTACTGACATTCAGGGAGTGAGACATAAAATTTACGTCTCACACGAGGAAATCTCAATTTTAAATCTCTCACAATCCCCCATGGAGACGACCATTCTACTAAACGAAGAAACGATTACTTTTAGAAGTCAGTATCAGTCACAAAAACAGTCGCGTGCTTAGCGACAGAAAAACTCAATCGGAACCGGATTGAGTTTTTTTTATCTCTCTAAGAGGCCTGATAAAATGGTATAATAAGTTGAAAGGATGAGACCATGGTAAAAACGAACTATCACACCCATCACGAACTATGCAATCATGCGGTAGGCACCACCATAGATTATGTCAAGCATGCCGTAAAACACGGATTTGAAGAACTAGGCATCAGTGATCATGTATACAATGATCGGTTGAACGATGACTTTAGAATGAAAGAGAAAGAATTTCATCGATACCTTGAAGACGTTCGAAAACACCAAGCACTCTATAAAGATCATATTAAGTTGTTTCTAGGGCTTGAGTGTGAGTACATCGAACGTGACCCGAAGTACTATGTGCGATTGTTTAAAGATGTTGAATATTTGATATTAGGACATCACTTCGTAAAAAACGAAAATGGCAATCT
>SKJA01000167.1 GCA_007116105.1 Candidatus Izemoplasma sp. | reverse complement strand
TTATTCAGGCAACGATGAGTTGTATTTGAAGAGTTTAGCACTCGGCGCTGATGGGGTCATCAGCGTGGTCGCAAATCTAGAACCGCGCAACACCCAGGCTGTTTATACGCACTTTAAACGTAGTCAAGACGCTCAAGCACAACGCATGCAAGAGGCTCTTGATCGGTTAAACGAGGTCTTGTACATCGCCCCCAATCCAGTCCCTGTGAAAGCCGCACTGGCCTACGCGCACTTAGCTACGGAAGCTGTTCGTCTCCCTTTGGTGACGTTATCCGCAGAAGAAAAAGCCACCCTTTACACGGTTTTAGACGCACTTAAGTTTGAGGTGAATGGCCTATGAAAATCTTAGTGTATGGCGCCTTAGGACGTATGGGACAAACCCTCATCGAACTGCTCAAAGACACCACCCACGAGATCATCGCGGTGGATGTCAAAAGTACCTCACCGGAGGTGTACCGTACACTCGAGGAGGCGCCTTTGGCGGACGTGGTGGTTGATTTTTCTCATCACTCTTTACTAGAGGACATCCTGTTAGCCACAAAACCTCACAACACCCCTTTAGTGATTGCGACCACGGGCCATCACGAGACACAAATCAAAGCACTTGAAGCGGCCTCAAACCAGCAAGCGATTTTTAAAAGTGCCAATCTTTCGGTCTCGATGCATGTGATGCAAGATCTCTTAAACACCTACACGGCCCTCTTAGAAGATGCCTATGACATTGAAATTACTGAAACCCATCACAAACATAAAGTGGATGCGCCCAGTGGGAGCGCCTGGCTTTTAGCCCAGGCCATTCAAGATGGGGCTCACACGCCCAAAACCATCGTCTTAGATCGTCCCCAAAGACACACGCCCCGAAACCCCCATGAGATTGGACTCACCTCGTTGCGCGGGGGAAGCATTGTGGGTGAACACACGGTCCATTTTTATGGTGAGGCCGACAGTCTCCATTTCACCCATAAAGCGTACACCAAAACCGTGTTTGCTCAAGGGGCCTTGCTGGCGGCTCAGTTTATGGTCAATCAAGCACCGGGACTGTACACGATGCGTGATCTAATCGAAGAAAGAAGGAAACGAACATGAGTGAGATGCGCTTTGCAGATGCGTATGCGATTGCTGATTTTATTAAACAAGCGGAAAAAAGCACCCCGGTTAAACTTTACATCAAAGGGCCCCTCGAAACGTTGGATTTAAGAAATGTCCGCTTTTTTGGAAGCGACCATAGCGGAGTGATTTTTGGCGACATTAAGACTGTGAAACCATGGTTAGAGGCGCATCAAAACAAGCTTGAGGATATGGTCTTAGAATGTGACCGCCGAAACTCGGCGATTCCTTTACTTGACATCACCCAAGTTCAAGCCCGTATTGAACCAGGGGCTTACATCCGTGAACATGCGATCATTGGGGCTCAAGCGGTGATCATGATGGGCGCAGTCATCAACATTGGTGCTGTGGTGGGTGAGGGCACCATGATTGACATGAATGCGGTGCTCGGGGCTCGTGCAACCATCGGCAAACGATGCCACATCGGCGCTGGCGCCGTGGTTGCTGGCGTCTTAGAACCGCCATCTAAACTGCCTGTCATCATTGAAGATGACGTCCTTGTGGGCGCGAATGCGGTCATTTTAGAAGGGGTTCGCGTGAAAGCCGGCGCGGTGGTGGCTGCCGGGTCAATTGTCACCCAAGATGTCGAAGCCAACACGGTCGTGGGCGGGGTTCCAGCGCGCTTCTTAAAATATAAAGATGACAAAACCAGTGAAAAAACCCACATCTTAGATGCGTTAAGAGGGTAACATGAGCTATGTCTTAGACGTGGTAAAACCACTGGCATTAACCATTGTAAAAGGGCAGGGCAATCAGCTCTTTGATCAAGCCGGCAAGACTTACTTGGATACTTTTTCAGGGATTGCGGTGAATGCGTTAGGTCATCAACATCCGGCCATTCTTGAAGCCTTGAACGCACAAGCAAACCAACACTTGCATTTATCCAACTTTTTCCGTACACAAGCGCAAGAACAACTGGCGCAATCTCTCACGGAAGCTTCGGGGATGGCGAAAGCGTTCTTCACCAACTCAGGCACCGAAGCCACCGAAGCCGCCATCAAACTGGCCCGAAAATATGGCCGCACCCACCAATCGAACAAGACCAGAATTGTCAGTGTGGAAGGCGCCTTTCATGGCCGTTCAACAGGCGCCATGGCGTTGAGTGGTCATGACGATACTCATGCGTCCTTTACGCCTTTAATGGAAGACACCGTGCGTGTCAAACGCGATGACATTGCGGCCTTAGAAGCCGTGATGAACGATGAGGTATGCGCGATTGTCCTTGAACTGATCTACGGCTCATCCGGCATTTATGTCCTCGGCGACGATTTTTTAAGGGCTGTCATGCGTTTGGCTAAAAAGCATCAGGCATTGATCATTGTTGATGAAGTCCAAACAGGGATTATGCGCACGGGCAGTATGTTTTATTTTCAACAAACACCCATTGAACCCGATGTGGTGCTTGCCGCAAAGGCGATTGGGGGAGGGTTACCGTTAGGCGCAATGTTGGTCAAGGAGCCCTACATCCACATCTTATCGCCGGGCGATCATGGAAGCACCTTCGGGGGGAACCCTTTAGCGTGTGCGTTAGGTCAAGCCGTCATGAACACCATCATGGAGCCTTCCTTTTTACACACGCTGTGTGAGAACATGAGTTATTTACACGCTCAAATCACTGCTTTAGCCTACCGTCATCCCAAGATAATCAAAGACGTACGGGGGGTAGGCTACATGTTGGGTGTAGAACTGTACGAAGACGCCATCCCCTTTCGTGATGCGGCTTTAACACACGGTGTGTTGTTGAATGTGACCTCTCAAACGGTCATTCGTCTGTTGCCTTCGCTTATCTTTACACGCGATGAGATTGATGCTTTGACACAAAGTCTTGACACCTTGTTCCTTAAAACATAAAAAAAAGCTTGCGCTAAGCAAGCTTTTTTAATGAATGATGTGGTGTTCTTTTAAAACGGCTTCAAGTGCGTCTAATACGGTATCGGCGTCTTGACTATCGACACTTAATGAAAATTCTTTATCAAAACCAATCCCTAAAGACATCACAATCATGATGGATTTTAAGGTGTGTTTTTTTCCATTATATTCAATAAAAATGGGGGCTTCATGTTTTGACGCTTCACGAACAAGTAACGACGCTGGACGAGCATGTAAACCCGCTTCATCGATCACTTTGTAGTGTCTAGATTGCATAAACTTATTCTCCTTTTAAATGTTGATCATAGGACAAGATTTTTTTCATGGTCACATCGTCACACACTAAGGTGTGAACATACCCAGCTTTCAAAAAAGCATAAATGGCTTTGTATTTAGAGACGCCACCAGCCACTAAGAAAATGTTGTTACGACGAATGTTCTCTAGTTGAATACCGATGACATTGTCGTTGATTTTGTGCTTTATAAACTCCCCATCATGGTTAAAGAAACGTGCCAATAAGTACCCAATACCACCCGCTTCTTTGATGGTTTTTTGTGCATCCTCATCCACATACGTGTCCCATATTTTTTGGGGTAATCGGGAGTTCACCACACCCATGCTGGTAACGATTAAGTCACACTGATTTGTTTTTTCTAACGTTTCACGAATCATCGGTGTTTTTAAGAGTTCATGACGTACCGATTCGTTATGAATGTAGACCGGGGCTGGAAGAGGGAAGAAGGTGCCACTTACTTTATGAGAGAAGTCGTACCCTATGCTCATCATTTCTGGTTGCTCATCGCGGTAGTTTACCGCCCCAAAAAGTTCAACCACCGAGATGTTCTTAAATGCTTTTGGTTTAAAAGCATCCACCATCCGCTTGACCGTGCGACCCCAAGACATTCCGATGATCATGTTGTCTTTAAGATGATATTTAAGTTCGCTTGCGGCGGCTTTACCCAGTTCAGTGATGGTATCATTTTCGCTTTTTAAAGTTTTCACAACAATGACATTTTCGACATTAAAACGATGTGTGAATGCCCGTTTTAAGCGTAAAAAAGCATCTGAATCGTAATTAATTTTGATGTCTACAATGTTCGTTTCGCGAGCTTTTTGTAAAAGTCTCGAAATTTTCGGACGTGACATGTACAACTCTTTTGAGATTTCTGCTTGTGTTTTACCTTCAAGGTAATACATCACCGCAACTTCTACTAAGATGTCTTTTTCGCTTTTCATGGGAAAACCTACTTTCCTTTTTGCCCGTAGTATGCATCTTTCCCGTGTTTTCTTAAGTAATGCTTCTTCAGTAAAGCGGGATTTAGAGTCTTGATACCAGGGTTTAGCACTTCTGTATGATACGCCATTTTCGCGACCTCTTCAAGCACCTTTGCGTTGTGGACTGCACGGCT
>SKJA01000057.1 GCA_007116105.1 Candidatus Izemoplasma sp. | reverse complement strand
GATGCTGTTGATGAGTTTTGTCACCAACTTTGAATCGTAAATCGGATCGGGTAATACGTCTCTTTTGGCAATATGTCCTTTACGAGGCATAATCGCTCCTCCTTTCAATCATGGTTCTTAAATGTGGCGTTTACGCCTCTTTTTTAGCGCCGTATTTTGAACGGCCTTGTTTACGGTTCGCAACACCGGTGGTGTCTAGTGTTCCACGTACGATGTGGTAACGAACTCCTGGTAAGTCTTTGACACGACCGCCGCGAATTAAGACGACGCTGTGCTCTTGTAATTTATGACCGATGCCTGGGATGTAGGCGGTGACTTCGATGCCGTTGGTTAAACGAACACGCGCATACTTACGGAGCGCTGAGTTTGGTTTTTTTGGCGTCATCGTGGCCACACGAGTGCACACACCACGTTTTTGTGGAGACGGTGCATCGGTGTACTCTTTACGTAAAGAGTTAAACCCAATGCCTAAATGTGGCGATTTGGTTTTCTTAATTTTTGAGTGTCTTCCTTTGCGTACCAATTGGTTAATTGTAGGCATAATGTTCCTCCTTTCTTTACAACAGTTCCTTGTGTATCGCTTTTCTCATAAAAACAGGGGTTTAACGGTATAAACCCTGCTGTCTTTACATGTCGCAAGTGACATTATACATTACAGTTCCTGGTGTGTCAACTTTTTTTCACTTAAGGAAACAGAGTCTTCTGTTCCCTTAAGTGGTTAAAGTGTTTGTGTTAGAGTTGTTCGTCGTCGTCGCCGTCAAAGTCATCGGAAACATCGCTGCCTTCAACGAAATCGTTGTCGATAAATTCGCTGAAGTCATCGTCTGCATCGTCGTCTAAATCGTCGTCGAGACGTGGCTTGAGGGTGTCTTGGAACTTCGGTGTTGAGAAGGTTGGGAATGCGTCATCTTCATCGTAGAGAAGATCGTCGTCCTCGTCTTCAGGTTCCGGTTTTTCATAGTCAAAGGCCGAATGTTTTAAAATACCTGTGCCTGCAGGAATGAGTCCGCCGATGATGACGTTCTCTTTGAGTCCTACAAGTTCATCGATTTTACCACGAATGGCCGCATCGGTGAGCACACGGGTCGTTTCTTGGAATGAAGCAGCACTCAAGAAGGATTCACTGCGCAAGGATGCGCGGGTGATGCCTAGAAGCACTGGGCGTCCGATTGCTGGACGTTTGCGTGCCCGTAAGACGTCTTCGTTTGCTGCTTTATATTCGTTGATTGAGACCTGTGAACCTGGCAATAAGTTGGTGTCACCTTCCACAATGATGTTGATTTTACGCATCATTTGATGAACGATGACTTCGATGTGCTTATCCGAGATTTCTACCCCTTGAGCACGGTAAACTTTCTGTACTTCTTTGAGAATGTACTGTTGGACCATCTCGGCGTTGGTGACTTTGAGAAGGTGTTTTGGATCGATGGAGCCTTCGGTCAATTGTTCACCCGCAAGCACCTTATCGCCCTCGCTCACCAAGACGCTGACGCCTGAGTTGGTTTCATAAGAGTAAATTTTAGGTTCATCTTCACTCGGTTTTTGATCGCCTTTAAGGACGATTTTATGACGTTCACTGATCCGTTCAATGGATTGAACGGTGCCTGCAACATCCGCAATGATGGCTTTCCCTTTTGGCGTACGTGCCTCAAAGAGTTCCTGAATACGAGGAAGACCTTGGGTGATGTCCGCCCCTGCAACCCCGCCGGTATGGAAGGTCCGCATGGTCAGCTGTGTGCCGGGTTCACCAATCGACTGTGCCGCAATGATCCCAACGGATTCACCGACTTCGACTTGTTCACCGGTCGCAAGGTTTTGACCATAACATTTTTTACATAAGCCATTTTTCGCATTACAGGTTAGGACTGTCCGAATTTTCACCTCTGCAATGCCGGCGTTGACAATGGCACGTGCGGAGAGTTCATCAATGTAGTCCCCAATCGCTAAAATCACGTCGCCAGTTTCTGGGTGAAGGATTGTTTGTTGCGTGTAACGACCGACTAAACGGTCAAATAAACTCTCAATGATTTTTCCATCGCTGTCGACAATGTCGCTGACAATCATGCCACGTTCAGTGTGACAGTCGTTTTCGGAGATGACTAAATCTTGACTGACATCCACAAGACGACGTGTTAAGTACCCTGAATCCGCTGTTTTTAACGCGGTGTCGGTTGACCCTTTACGGGCACCATGGGTCGAGATAAAGAACTCAGACATCGTCAAACCTTCACGGAACGCTGCTTTGATGGGGAGTTCGATGGTTTTACCCGATGGGTTTGACATCAAACCACGCATCCCTGCAAGCTGGGTAAAGTTTGAGATGTTACCCCGTGCGCCTGAATCGGACATCATGTGAATGTGATTGTCTTCTGAAAGCTCATCTTTTAAGCCGTTTTCGATGTCTGCTTTGGCTTTGGTCCACTGTTCGATGACGAGTTTATAACGCTCATCGTCGGTGAGAAGACCTTCTTCATACATCGTTTGGATTTGATCCACTGTGTGTTGTGCTTGCGTCAAGATGCGTTCTTTTTGAGAGTATGGGTTGACGTCAAAGGCACTGACCGTAATCCCTGCAAACGTAGAATATTTAAAACCAAGGTTTTTCATTTTATCCAACATTTTTGACGTTTCGTTGATTTTGAAATCGACAAAGACGCGGGAGATGATTTGGGAGAGAAATTTCTTTCTAAAGGGTTCGACTAAACGTCGAGCGCCCTGTTCTTCGAGTGTTTTAAGATGTGCTTGGAGACGTTCAATCATCTCAACATCGGGATTGTACGCACGGCGGGCTTCCGCAAGTTGAATCGTAAGGCTTTCGAATTCAGCGTTACGGTCAATCAGTTCTTTCACGTTTTGACCACGTAAAATGAAATAACGCTCTGGCGTGTTCACTTCTAAGTTTTCAGTGGTCGGTTCGTTCAAGTAAGGGAAGCTTCGCGGTAAGATTTCGTTGAAGATGAGTTTTCCCATCGTTGTGACGAGATAGCCTTGACGTTGGGCATCGGTCAGCGGCGCATTCCCGAGGGCTTGTGCGCGAATCGCGATCACAGCGTGCAAGGTGATTTCTTTATTTTCAAACGCCAAATTGGCTTCTTTGGCGTCTTTGAAGATTTTTCCTTGTCCTTTTTGATTCGGACGTTCGAGGGTGAGGTAGTAGTTCCCCAAGACCATGTCCTGTGAAGGGGTTACCACTGGTTTACCATCTTTAGGGTTCAAGATGTTGTTTGACGCAAGCATCAGCACACGGGCTTCTGCTTGAGCTTCTTCGCTCAAAGGTACGTGTACGGCCATTTGGTCGCCGTCGAAGTCCGCGTTAAAGGCCGTGGTGACGAGGGGGTGTAAGCGAATGGCTTTACCCTCAACAAGCTTAGGTTCGAACGCTTGAATCCCTAATCGGTGAAGGGTTGGTGCGCGGTTGAGCAAGACAGGGTGCTCTTTGATGACGTCTTCCAAGACATCCCAGATTTTGGGGTCTTGTCGTTCGATCATCGCTTTAGCACTTTTAATGTTGGTGCCTTTATCCGCATACTTTTGAATGAGTTCACGAATGACAAATGGTTTAAACAATGACAATGCCATTTCTTTTGGTAAACCACACTGATACATTTCTAAGTCAGGACCTACCACGATGACCGAACGGCCAGAATAGTCGACCCGTTTACCTAAGAGGTTTTGACGGAAACGTCCTTGTTTCCCACGCAACATATCAGAGAGTGATTTTAACGGACGGTTTTTCTCAACCACGACTTTACGGCCGCGTTTAGAGTTGTCAATCAAAGCATCGACGGCTTCTTGTAACATCCGTTTTTCATTTTTTGTGATGAGGTGTGGTGCGCCTTGTTCCATTTGGCGTTTCAAGCGGTTGTTACGGTTTAAAATCCGACGGTATAAATCGTTGAGGTCAGTCGTCGCAAAACGGCCACCATCAAGTTGAACCATGGGTCGTAACTCCGGGGGGATGACCGGTAAGATGTCTAAGACCATCCATTCGGCTTTGTTGTCGGAGTTTTTAAACGCTTCGACGACTTCTAAGCGTTTAATGATTTTGTCCCGTTTTTGTTTTGACGCCGTGGGAAGTTCTTTACGCAGTTTATACGATTCTTCTTCTAGATCAATCTTTTTAAGCAGAGTTTTGACAGCTTCTGCGCCGGTGAGTGCTTTAAAACGGGCGCCATATTCCATGTACTTTTCGGTGTAACGTGCCTCCGATAAGATTTGCTTGTTGTGTAAGTCTGTGTCGCCTTTGTCAATGACAATGTACGACGCCAAATAGACGACTTCTTCTAAATCTTTGGCTTTGATGTCAAGCAACGTCGCAATGCGTGAAGGGGAGTTTCTCAAATACCATGTGTGCACCACAGGTGCCGCAAGTTTGATGTGACCCATCCGTTCACGACGGACTTTACTTTCCGTGAT
>SKJA01000162.1 GCA_007116105.1 Candidatus Izemoplasma sp. | reverse complement strand
CCATTGGTGTTGGTGATGATCTTTAAGGTATCGTAAACATTCGCTTAAGCGTTGATCGTCAAAATACGCAAAGACGTCGTCAAAAAAGAGGGGATAATGCGTTTTTTCTAAGGTCTTTAATAGACCTAAACGAATCGCTAACACCACTTGATCGCGGGTCCCTGTGGAAAAATAAGGCGCTTCTTGTAAGGTTCCCTCACCGTCTTTTACTTTGAAGGTGAGCGATTGGCGTATTTTAAGCGTGTCATAACGGTTTAAAGTGAGCGCCTTCAAGACTGCCGACATGTTTTCAGCCATCTTCGGCGCAAAATTATCTTCGTTTTTCTTTGCGGCCCGCTCAAGGCGTGCCTTCGCACGTTCACACGTTTGAATGAAGGCTTCATACGTTTCTTTTTGCTTGATGAGCGCCGCTTGTTCGCCGTAAAGCACACTAAGGTTTTGACTCCGTGCTTCAAGCACACTCAGTGTGCCCAAAGCGCGTGCCAATGTTTCTTTAGTCTGTGTCATGTCTTTATGCGTCATCTCTAAGGCTTGTTTGGTGTCTTCTAATGAACCTTCAACCGAGAGATCCGCGTTTAAATCTAAAGTTTCAAACCACGATTCAAGCGGTTCTTTTAATGAGTGTTCTAACCGATGCAAGGTGTTCACAAACAGATTAAGATACTCGAAATCGGTTTTTTCAAAAAGACTGGTTAACGGCTTGAGTTCTTGATGTTTAGACGCAATGGTGTTTTTGAGTGTGTCGATACGTGTGAGTGTTTCTAGGTGTTCTTTGGTGGCTTTAACTTGGCGCTCAAGTGTGGCCATGGCGTAATGAGAACTGTTTTCTTCAAACCCATGTGTTGTTTTAAGCCTTTGAATTTGATTTTGCACTTCACCAAGTGTTTGATTGATAAGTTCGGCTTCTTTTTGAGCCTTTTCTAAAGCGATGTGTTCACTTTGAATTCGGTCTTCTAATAAGCTCTTAGTCGCTTGATAAGTTGAGTAATCTTGATGATAAAGCTTTCGTGCCTTAAAATACTGGATTAGAGGTACGATCAAGAGCCATAAATAAATCTTAGGTAGCGGTGGTTTGGTCGGTGCCTTTAAAGTTTTAAGAGATGCTTCATACTGCGCTAGACTCTCTTCTTTTTGTTCAAGCCTTAAGTTTTGTAGCGCTTGAGTGAGGTCACTCAGTTTCTTTTCTTCTTTTGACCATGCCCAAATCGCATCTTTTTGAGCCTCATACGTTTCTTTATCTAGTGGCATAATCGTTTGTTTTGAAGCCTCTAAAGCTTCTAAGGTCTGAGACGCTTGATGGATGGCTTGAAAAGCTGAGACGAAGCCCTCACGCCTAACTTCATCAAAGGTTTTGATGTAGGTCTTAATGGCGTCATCCATCGCATCGTAGCCCTCGAGATTAACATCCTTTAAGGGGACGATGCTTTGTTCATAGCGTAGGCGTTTGTCTCTGGCGGCTTGTTGATTTAGAGTGTCATTAAGTTGCGACAGCTCAGCTTCAAGACGCTCAATCTTTGTTTGAATCTCTCGAACATGGGTTTCTTCTTGATCCATCTGATCACGCGTGGCGTGTGCCTGTTCAATGGTACGTTCGAGTTCACTGAGTTGATCGTTGATTTGTTTGAGGGGGGCTTCGGTCTTTCCTTTGTTTTTGATAGCTTTAATTTTATCGTTTAAGTAAGCGATCGCTTTCGTATACGAAAGCGTCTCACTGCCTGTGGCGTCTAGATTTTGTAGTCTTGCGGTGATAAAATCATTGGCCGCATCGGTGGGTGTAAGCTGTTGTTGAGTCATGCTTAAAGAGTTCACAAAGAAATTATAAGGTAAATCCAACCATACCCCTAAATCGGCTTGTCTTAAAACCGCGTTTTGAGGCAGGGTCTCCGTGATGTCTTCGCCTGTTTTATCACGTAAAACACGCACCTTATGTGCTTTAAAATCACGCTCAATGCGGTATGTTTCGCCCTCATGTTCTAAAGTTAAAGCGCCTTGATAACGACCATCGGGACGCTCATAACGCTCATAAGGAAACTGTGTTCTACGCACTTTTAAATCAGGGTTAAAAAACCCATAAAGCATCCCTTCAATAAAATGCAAGAGGGTTGTTTTACCGGTTTCATTCGCGCCTTCAAAGAGATTGAGCCTGTCCTTAAAGGTATAAGTGTGTTGATTAAACGCGCCAAACGCTTGGAGTTCACACGAGATGAGTTTCATCGTCTTCCCTCCGTCTCTAAAAGCGCTTCTAAGGCGAGCGCTAAACTTTCGCCGTCCTCACCATCATCGTCTTCAAGTAAGGTTTCAATCAAGGTGTTTTGGTAATTTTGTTTGAGGGCCTCGTAATCGATCATGGTCTGTCGTTCGTCTTTTATTTCATACGCAAACACTTGCTCATCCAAACGCGATTCAACGCGATCAAGCGTTTGTGCTTGTAGAGGTTTGTAACCTTCTAAAACAAAACGGAAAAGATCGTGAGACAGCTTATAGCTGCTTGAACTTTCTAAGATTTTTTTCGTCAATGTCACGTCGTCTTCATCGCCCTCACACGCCACGGTGATGTGATGCATTTGACGGGTTGAAGAGGGTACAAACGTGTGCGTGTGCTTGTCTAAGTCGATCAACATAAACCCTTTATCGTCAATTTCTGAGGGGTCCATGGGTTCTAAGTTTCCACTGTAAACAATGGTGTCTGTGAGTTTTTGGTGTTGGTGGATATGGCCAAGCGCTATATAGTCCGCATGAAGTTTTTTTAACTGATTTAAAGACGTCAAGTAATGATCGTCTTTTTTATTGCTGACATCGCCATGCAAAAGTATGACCTTTTTAGAGGTATTAGCAACGTCAATCATACGTTTGAGTGTGTCCAAATCAAACGCTTGCGTGGCTTGTCCGATAAAGGTGACATCGCCGATAACGAGGTTTGGTTGTGCCTTTGTTAGAAGGTGCAAGTGAGGATGATTAAGAACGGGAAACCGCTTCGCATAAACAAAAGCGTCGTGATTGCCTAAGATCATGATGACTGGTTTAGCAAACTGATTCAAAGCATTTTCAAGTCGTTTTAAAAGGCGTGGCTCCACTCTGGGATGATCAAACACATCGCCGGCTAACGCCATCGCATCCAACGCATGTTCGATCGCGTAATCAAACACCTTAAAAAGAGCGTCTTCACATTCGTTAAGACGCTTTAAATAATCTTCATGGCGTTTAAACAGTCGTCTCGACGGTGAGGCTCCAAGATGACTGTCGGCGGTATGAATGAATCGCATGGTGCCTCCTTTAAGACGTAAACATCTGTTCTAAGAGTGCGTACATGCGCTCTTCATCAAAGAGCGTAAACTCTGGATGCGTAATCAACAGATGTTGCGTCACATCGGAAATGTTTTCTTCACTGATATCAAACGCATAAAGCGTTTGTTTGGTGAGGGTAAATTCCCCCACAAAGCTCTTTAAGGTACTCATCAGTTCTAAGAATCGTGCTTCCCCTTCTAAACCAATCACGTCGCGATGAAACACACGATTGAGTCGCTCTAAGCGCGAGGCTTCGTGCGTGGTTTGTAAACTTTTAAGATAGGGAATGAGTAAGGCTCGCATCGAAACGCCAATCGGTAAATTGGGGTTTAACGACATGAAGGTGTCTTGAATCACCATGAGCGGGGTTTTGGTGTCATGATATTGATGACGACCCAGCGCTAAGCCCACTTCCATAAAAAGTCTTAAGGTATCGTGATCTTTTGGGTCTTCTAAATAACGACTCATCGCTTCCATTAAACGGGTGATGAGGTTGGGTGCCAGTTCTAAAAAAGGCTCATCTTCACGAAACAGTAACCCGTCGATGAGGGTAGCTAAAGTATCAAACGCTTGAAAGATGCCCCTTTCTTTAGGCAGTGTTTCAATCAAGTGAAGATCAATCACCCCTGAATGAGGCAATAAATGAGGGTGTTTGAGTTCATACGATAAGCGTTCATACGCGTCATGAACGTAGGCGAGCGTGTTCACACACGATTCGATTTTTAACGAGGTGGGCACCGTATAGATGGGAGGGTTTAGATCATGGTTTTGGGGTAAACTGCGGCCTTTTAAAATGTCTTTGACCCGTTCTGGGTCACTGTAGACGCTTAAAAAGCTTAAAAGTTTAGCCCCGTCAAGGACCGCGCCCCCACCAAGCGCGACAAACACATCCGCATCGAGGTGTTGAATCGTATCCAGTGCTTTTAAAAGGGATTTTTCCTCAATCGGCAGTTCAATCGCAACGGTATGAAGACGTTTGTGGGCTAAGCCTTCAAGCAGCCATAAATAGGTGTCTTTACGTTCTTCTAAAGTGTTGGTTGAAATCACCAAAACAGGACGTTTATACGTCTTGAGTTCAGTGATAAAGGCTTCTTTATCCGTACTGAGCGAAACCAGTTCAAGCGGCGTACTCATGGGGTCAAACCACTCCT
>SKJA01000154.1 GCA_007116105.1 Candidatus Izemoplasma sp. | reverse complement strand
TGGTTCCACAACACCTTACGTCCTGCCTTAGGCGATGGTTCTCTAACCGCTGCTGACATGTCAGGCGAAGCAAACCGCACACTCTTTGAAGAAGGCGCCATTCCATTCATCATTGATGGCCCTTGGTCCATTGCACGTTACAATAATGCTGAAGTTGATTTTGGCATCACTCAAATTCCTACCATCGGTGGGGTTCAACCAACTTCATTCTCAGGTGTTCAGTTAGCGGCCGTTTACCGTCAGTCTCCGAACCCAGACGCAGCGTTCCGTTTACTTGAGTTCATGACTTCGGATGCAGGTTTAGCCATTCTTTACGCTCAAAAGAACATCTTACCAGCACTTAAAGACGTTTCAACGGTTGAAGGCGTAGCAGAAGATATCTTGTTAAGTGGTATCTCTGAACAACTTAACTTCTCTCAACCAATGCCAATCATTCCTCAAATGGGCTTCTTCTGGTCCAATGCTGGCTCAATGTACAGCCAAGCATGGAACGGCACAAGAACGCCAAGGGATGCAGCGAGAACAGCTCATAACGGCTTTGTTGCGCAATCTGGCTTCGGTGAGGAAATTCCTGTACCGCAACCATAATGCACTAAAAGGCCATGGAAACATGGCCTTTTCTTCTTTAAGTATGAGAAAGGTTTGATGACATGAATCAAAACGACAAATTAATCATCTGGTTAAAAACCCTTGCGTCCGCTCTGATCTGGGGTTTTGGCCAACTTTTAAACCGTCAGTGGTTAAAAGCCATCTTTTTTGGCGCGTTTTTCGCCTTGTTGTTGAGCATTGAGTTAGTCACCGGAAATTACGGTCAGGAGCTAAGCCTCTTCGATAAGATGGCGGGTGCCCCGATGCGTGAGGAAACCTCAAAAGGGGTGGTGACGGACTATTACTACAATCTCTTGGATGGCCGTTTTTCGGATACCACGTTGCTTGAACACGTCGCTGAACTTAACGACATTACGTTTGATACCACTGCGTTGGTGTTTTTAAACGCCAACGGGGTTAATGTTCAAATCGAGAGTCGTGCCGTGCAGTTTACGCCTGAGCAATTTTTTGACTATTTTGCAAATCGCCTGAGCGAACTCTCAGAGGTGTACAATTTTTCTGAAGTAGGCTATGAAGTCGTCTTAAACTATGATGATTTCCGTGCGCTCGAAGAATCGTTAAATCTTGCAAGAGGGTCACGCGATCAATACAATACAGACGATTACAACAAGTTTTTAGTTGAAATCTATCTGCGCTATGACACGGAACTATATGAACGCTTTTCTGAAGTTTTTAACAATGTTTGGCACGAAAACGGCGGTTTCTTTGTCCGTGGTATTTGGGGTATTAGAACGCTTGGAGTCACGCCTTCACGGACCATTACGCAACACTTTGAAATTGATTTCTTACTCCCAGATGGCGTATCTCGCCGTGGGGTAGAGCTTCAAGGACATTTTTCGCACCAGCTTTTATTACGCGGGTTGATTTCAACACTACTGTTATTCTATTTCGTTGGCATTTACGTATGGAACTTGTTGGATGCCTATCGTACTGCGAAGAAGATACGATTGGAAAGCGAAGTCCCCTCTCAAGTTCAATACTTTAAAGATGTGTATGAAAACTCTTTTGAGTACATTGTCTTAATGCCCGCGCTCTTTTTGATTACCTTTGTGTCGATCATGCCGATCTTGTTTGGGATGTTTGTCGCATTTACAAACTATAATGCTGAACACATTCCCCCAAACAATCTTTTCACGTGGGTCGGACTTGAAAACTTCAGAACGATTTTCACGCTATCTGCCGATGGCGGGCTTCCCTTTGGTGAACAATTCTTTAGAGTGTTCACTTGGACAGTCATCTGGGCGGTTGCTTCAACCTTTACCGTATTCTTCGGAGGGTTTGTTCAAGCCGTTATTCTTTCGAATAAACGAGTCGTTTTCCGTAAGTTTTGGCGCAGCATTTTAATCTTACCATGGGCCATTCCTGCCTTGATCTCACAAATGATTTTCAACGTCATGTTCCGTGACCGAGGCATTGTCAATACGTTTTTAAGAGACGCTGGGTTCTACGATGTCTTGACGCGTTATGGCATGCTTGGAAGGCCATTTAATGAAGCAGGAGAAGGACTGCAAAGGCTGCTTTATTTTGGTCACACCAACATTCAGTGGATTACAAATGAAGCGAATCCTTGGTTTGTGCGAATCTTCATCATCACCATCAACATTTGGTTAGGGTTCCCCTTCTTCATGGCGCTGATGACGGGTGTCATGACGAGCATTGACCGTTCACTCTATGAAGCCGCAGCCATTGACGGGGCCACGGGGTTCCAACAGTTCCGCTTCATCACAATGCCGTTGGTGCTCTTTGCGACCAGTCCGTTACTGATCATGACGTTCGCTGGAAACTTTAACAACTTCGGGGTCATTTACTTCATCACCGGAGGTGGACCTGGTGGCGACTTTACCACCGCGTACGCTGGTCAAACGGACATTTTGATCTCTTGGATTTACAAACTGACCACCGATCAAAACATCCGCTGGTATTCAATGGCCTCCGTCTTTAGTCTTTTGATTTTCTTGATCATCGGAACCGTATCCGCTTGGAACTTCACACGCACTCGTGCGTTTAAGGAGGGAGATTGATGAGCTGGATTCCTTGGACGGCACTCGCCGCAATCATCATCTTTACGATGCAGTCGCTCACCGTCTCGATTGCTGAAAAGCATGGACACATGAACAAAACAAAAGCAGGCTTTATCGGTCTCATTCCAGTTTATGGCATCGTCTATTACGCAAAATTGATTCCACCTGCACGCCAAGGCAACGACCAAGCGTATAAAAGCGTCTTGAATGTTAAAAACATCCTTGGGACACTCTTCCTTTACACCGAACTCGTGGTGTTAGCGATCATCATTTTCATTCCGATTGCTTATGTCATAGGAACCAGTTTAAACCCATTTTCGGGGATTCCAACCACCATATGGCCAGAAGCTCCGACATTGGATAACTTCCGTTTCCTCTTGACGGGTGAGGGGACCTTTGGCACACAAGTGAGAACCACGAACTTTGTGAGCTGGTATTGGAACACGTTACAAATTGCGTTTTTCACCATGATTTTTGCGGTCTTGTTCATCACCGGAACCGCCTATGTCTTTGCCCGTTACAAATTCAAAGGAAAACGGGTGGGCTTACTCGCCATTTTAGTGCTCCAAATGTTCCCAAGTTTCTTAGGCCTTATTGCGATTTTTACACTCTTTCAAACCTTTGGGTTACTCGATCAGCCTTTGGCACTGGTCATCATCTACACCTCAGGGGCCATTCCGTTTAACGTATGGTTGATTAAAGGGTACTTACAAGGGATTCCTAAAGAACTCGATGAAAGTGCTAAAATCGATGGCGCTAACAAACTTCAAATTTTCTTTAAAATTATTTTACCGTTGTCTGTCCCCATCATCTCCTTTGTTGCCGTGACACAGTTTATGGCACCTTGGATGGACTACATCTTACCTTCGTTTGTCATTGAGTCCAATGAGAAGTGGACCCTTGCGGTGGGTATCTTCAGCTTCATTAACGATCAAACCAACATCAACTACCCTGCGTTTGCTGCGTCTGCTTTATTGGTCGCAGTGCCCATTACGCTGTTGTATGTTGTCTTCCAACGTTTCCTCATTGAAGGCATCACTGCGGGCGCAAACAAAGGTTAATTGCCACACAATAAAACGTCCATCCTGTGAAAGGATGGACGTTTTTTTTATTCCGTTGAGAGGAGAACAAAACCATAGCGTAACAAGTGTGAGGCGTCCTTTAAATGGTGAGATAAAAGGACGTTTGGATAGTCATCTATCAACTTAGAAGGTAAGTCTAAGGCATCAGGGCTTAAGTTGAAAATCGCGATGAGCGATGATTTTTTAACCACAAGACACCGTTCATCCTCAACCTTCAAAAACGAAAGGTTCACCTGTCTAAACCGACCATCTTGACGTCTTAAGTGATTGAGTGACTTGAAGAAGTCTAGAAGCATGGGATTTTGATCCTTGTTATCCCAGCGCATGGGTCGTCGATTGTCTGGGTCGTGTCCGCCCATCATGCCGACTTCGTCTCCATAAAAAACACTCGGCGAGCCAGGAAGAAGATAGAGCATCACATACCCTTGCATAAAGCGGTCAACATCACCTTCACAAAGCGTTAAGAAGCGCGACGTGTCGTGTGAGTCTAAAAGGTTGTATTGGTGTTCAAGCACAGGGTGTGGGTAAGTGGTTAAATGCTTACCTAAACTTTCAATCAACATCGTCTTGGTATACTTTGGCATTCCTTTGACCGTCGCAAAGGTTTGCCAAAGCGGATACAAAGCCCCATAGTTCATCACCGCATCGTATTGATCCCCCATCAACCAAGGGTTGGATTCATCCCAGTTTTCGCCGACAATGTAGGCGTCTTGATTCACAGCTTTAACGGTTTGTCGAAACGCCCGCC
>SKJA01000052.1 GCA_007116105.1 Candidatus Izemoplasma sp. | reverse complement strand
GGCCCTCACTGTTACGGGCCGCCCGGCCGATGGTTTGAATCAAGGCCCGTGAGGAGCGTAAAAAGCCTTCTTTATCCGCATCCAAAATCGCAATGAACGAGACTTCTGGTAAGTCTAACCCTTCTCTTAAGAGGTTGATGCCCACGAGCACATCGTACACCCCCAACCGTAAATCACGGATGATTTCGATGCGTTCTAACGACTTTATCTCAGAGTGTAAGTAGGCCACCTTAATGCCGAGTTCTTTTAAGTAGGCCGTCAAATCTTCACTCATCTTTATGGTCATCGTGGTGATGAGCACCCGTTGTTTCCGTTCAATGGCGGCCGCGATTTCAGACAAGATGTCGTCAATTTGGCCTTCTTTAGGTTTCACACTGACCACAGGATCAAGCAGTCCTGTAGGACGGATGATTTGCTCAATGATGGGAATGCCTTTGGTGAGCTCGTAATCCCCAGGGGTCGCAGAGACGTAGACGACTTGTTTGATTTTTTGTTCAAACTCTGTAAAGTTTAGCGGTCGGTTGTCGAGCGCACTTGGCAAGCGAAACCCAAAATCCACCAACGTTTGCTTGCGGGCACGGTCGCCGTTAAACATGCCTCTGACTTGAGGTAAAGTCACATGCGACTCATCGACGATTAAGACAAACTCATCGCCAAAGAAATCGAGTAACGTTGCGGGTGTTTCGCCGGCTTCACGTAACGATAAATGACGGGAGTAGTTTTCAACACCCTTACAAGACCCTGTTTCGCGCAACAACTCTAAATCGTAGTTTGTGCGCTGCTTAAGACGTTCTTTTTCGACAATCTTGCCCTCCGCTTCAAACACAGCCAGCTGTGCTTCAAGCTCTTCTTCAATCCGCCGGATGGCTTCGTCTAGTTTTTCTTTGTTGGTCACAAACTGGGTCGCAGGGAACAGTGTCAAAACACTGTAATGATCGAGCACTTCACCCGTGACCACATCGAACGAACGGATCCGCTCAAGTTCATCGTCAAAAAACTCAAGCCGGTAGGCTATTGTTTTTTTGTACATGGGTAATATCTCAATGACATCCCCTTTCACACGATATGAGCCACGTTGGAAATCGATGTCGTTGCGAATGTAGAGCATGTCGATGAGTTTTTTCAGTAATGTTTGACGTTCTAGGGTTTGACCTTCACGCAACGTCAATGTCGCGTTTTTATAATCTTCTGGATCGCCAATGCCGTAAATGCACGACACACTCGCCACCACAATGACGTCGTCACGTTCCAATAAAGACGCGGTGGCGCTGTGCCGCAGTTCATCAATCTCATCGTTGGTTTTCGCATCTTTTTCAATGTATAAATCGCGGGTCGGAACGTATGCTTCGGGTTGATAATAATCATAATATGAGATAAAGTATTCCACTCGGTTATGCGGAAAAAAAGCCTTGAACTCAGAATAGAGTTGGCCTGCTAGTGTTTTATTATGCGCCAAGACCAAGACAGGTTTGTTGATGCGTGCAATCACATTCGACATCGTAAACGTCTTCCCTGTTCCAGTCGCGCCCAAAAGCACTTGTTCTTTGTCACCGGCTTCAATGTTTTGGGCTAACGTGACAATGGCTTGCGCTTGATCGCCTTGGGGTGTGTAAGGACTTTCGAGTTTGAATTTCATAGTTCACCTCAGTATCATTCTACCTTACTTTGACTGAATTGACCATGAAAAAAGCCCTCGTGATGAGGGCTTTAACCTTAAGCGTGTAGTTTGATCAGCGCGTCAATGACATCGCGTACCATCGTGTTCGCATCCCATTGATTAAACGGGTCTGTTAAGGCGATGATGCTGCCAAAAAACAGTGCGTGAGCCGCGTGTAAAGCGCCCCCTTCCAAACGATGTTTTAAAACACCTTCTTGATATCCTTGTTCTAAGATGGTGTGAAGATGTGTCTCACTTAACCGGTACGCCTCTTGCACTTTTTTATGGATGGTGTGTTTCAAAGGTTCACTCAACGCCCCAACTTCGGGATGATACATCACCGATGACATGGTCCGCTTTTCTTTGGTGAGCCTCATGAAGCGATGATAATACGAGGCGATACGTGGTTCAAACGCTTGGATGGCTGCGTCTTCAGGTACCAACAGTGTTTCAATGTTGCGGTCGATTAAAAACATCAACGCTTGCGCAATCATTGCTTGTTTGGTCTCAAAATACTCATACAAGGTGCTTTTTGCCATGTTCATATGCTTGGCGAGATTTGCCATCGTAAAGGTTTCTTCGGTGTGTTGGTGCAGCAAGTCAAGCACACGTTCTAAAATGGCTCTTTTTTTAGGATTCATCATCGCTTTGAACCCGCTTTAAAATCGCGTCAAAATTTGGATTGACTGGTGTGGCTTCGGGTGTTTCTACGGTGACCTTCGAACGCTTAAGTTTAGGCAAGAACAACATGCCTAAAACCACCAACAGAAGGGCCGCAAAGGCTAAAATCGATTCGATGAGTCCAAGTAGATCAAAGGCCGCATAGACGCCCACAAGGCCCACAAGGAAGATAAACCCTGCAAAAATGTAGCGTCCGCGACGGGTGACTAAATCGTACATGATGGGGACCACAAATATGGTCAGGAACGTCGCATAAATCAAGCCACCAATGGCGGTTAACGCCAGTGGTTGTGTGAGTTCTGCCCCGTCACCAAAGCCGATGGCCAACCCTGTCAAAGCTAAAATTGTGGTCAGGGCGGTCATAAATATTGGTCTTAAGCGTGTTTCACCCGCTAAAGCAATCGCTTCTTGCAAGGGATGACCTTTTGCGCGGAGCTGGTTGATGTAGTCGACCAAGACAATGCCGTTGTTCACCACCACCCCGGCGAGAATGATCAACCCTAAAATAGCCACAATGCTCACAGGCATGTTCGCAAGGTATAAAATGCCGAGCCCACCGGTAAACGCTAAGGGAATGGTGATCATAATGATGAATGGATAGATCAAGCTTTGGAACTGACTCGCCATAATCATGTAGACAATCGCAATGCCCAAAAGACCTACCAACAATAAGTTTGTGATGGCAGCCGCGATCTCTTCGGATTCCCCTTGCAGACTCATTTGGTATCCTGCAGGTAAACTCAACGTGTCCATCATGGCTTGGACATCTTCGGCTAATAAGGATGCATTAAAGCCTGTTTCAACCTGGGCGGTGATGGTCAAAGAGCGGGCCCCATTGATGCGCTGAATGCTCGCAAAGCCAGGAATGATGTCCACCGAGGCCACGGAGCCTAATAAAACCGGCTGATTGGTGATTGGATTAAGACCCACCGGAAGCGTCTCTAACTCACTGAGTGAAGCAATGACCTCACGACGTTCTTGTCCTTCATTGAAGACAAACACATCATAGGTTGTCCCCTCAACAAGCACACTGGTGATGCGTTGTGGACTTTGTAAACGATTCGCGACCACACCCAACACTTGAGCGACCGTCAAGCCTTGTTGAATGGCCACATCTTGATCGACGGTGATTTTAATGTCGTTGGTGGCGCGACCAAAACCTGGGTCTACATCGCGTAACCCTTCAATGGTTTCTAGTCTTTGCGCAATGACGGAAGCTTGAGCTCTTAACACGTCTAAATCTGGGCCTTGAAGTAAAATCTCAACGCCTGAGCCAATCAAGAACCCGGCATCGCCGTCGTTGCCAAAGACATTGGTTTCTAAATGACCAAACTCATCTTCTAAAAGACGCGCCACATCATCTCGTAACTGTGCGGTGGTGCGAGAACGTGTGTCACTTAAGACTAAGTTGACATTGGCGGTGGTGCCACCGCCGCCGCCCAAGAGATTAAAGCCACCACCACCTAAGGTGATGCCGATGGATTCGATGTCCTCGAGTTGATTGAGACGATTAAAGATCGCGTCTAAATCGTCGGTGAAACGTTCAAACTCAAACAGTTCATCTTGTGGCACACGGATGGTCGCATTAAGTGCCCCATCGTCGGTGGCTGGGAAAAACTCAAACCCGTTCGAAATGGCGCCTAAAAGCACCACCACAAACAAAATAAGGACGCCTGCAATGACCGCAAGACGGAGTTTGAAAAAGCCTTTTAAGAGTTTTCGATAACCGCGTTTTAACCCATCAAAGATTGGCGTTGGCCGTTCTTTATCGATGCGAATCACACGGTTCGCAACCGCCGGCACAAACGTCAGCGCAATCACTAACGAAGCAATTAAAGAAAACGCAATCGTCAGCGCAAGCTGTAAGAAAATCTCACGGACGAAATCTTCAATAAAGATAATGGGCGCAAAGACACCCACGGTGGTGAGGGTCGAGGCGGTGATGGCGCCAGCGACCTGAGTGGTGCCTTGAATCGCCGCTTCTTTGTTCGAGGCGCCTTCTTTTTTCAAGCGGAAGACGTTCTCAATGACGACAATACTGTTGTCCACCAACATCCCAATCCCTAAGGCTAACCCACCGAGTGAGACAATGTTTAAGGTGATGCCTGAAAGATAAATTAAGATGATCGCAAACAGTAAGCTGATGGG
>SKJA01000151.1 GCA_007116105.1 Candidatus Izemoplasma sp. | reverse complement strand
GGTTCCCACCGATGTGCCTCCGTATTTTAAAACAATCATAGGGCATCCTTGACGTCAAAGCGGGTGAGGTCGTCGAAGCGTTCTCGTTCAACGACAACCTTGGCTTTTCCATCCCGAACGAACACCACGGGCGGTTTTGGCAAGCGGTTGTAATGTGAGGCCATCGAGTAATGATAGGCTCCGGTTGAGAAAACCGCGAGCACATCACCTGGTTGAGGATGGGGAAGCAACGTCTCTTTAATGATGATGTCACCAGACTCGCAGGCTTTACCTGTGACAGTATATGGATGTTCATGCGCATCGTGTACACGATTTGCAAGGATACCGGTGTAACGCGCTTGATATAAGGCGGTGCGGATGTGATCGGCCATCGAGCCATCAACAAAGCAATACCGTTTTTGGGCATGGGTTGTTTTCGCATTGCCCACTTCATATAGGGTGATGCCCGCGTTGGCGACAATCGCTCTCCCCGGTTCAATCATGACTTTAGGGTGTTTGAGCTGATAGGTTTGTGCTGCACGAACAATACTCTCAAGCATCGTATGAAGGTAGTCCGCCCCTTCTAAAGGCTGATCGTCTGCGGTGTAACGGACACCAAAACCACCGCCTAAATTGATCGCTTGAACCTCCAAACCGAGCGTTTGATGAATCGTGTTAACATACGCCATGATGGCGGAGGCATGTTGGTCGAAGGAAGCGGCTTCAAAAATTTGTGAACCAATGTGAGAATGGAGCCCTAAAAACGTCAATTGTGGCACCGCAGCAATTGCGGCGATGACGTTGAGCGTTTCAGGGTCAAAAACAGAAAGGCCGAACTTCGAGTTGTTTTTGGTGGTCGCGATGTATTCATGGGTGTGCGCTTCAATGCCTGGGTTGACTCTTAAAAGAACCTTAAGCTGGTGCTGTGGTTGCAGTAAGCTCACCAGTCTGTCTAACTCGAAAGCGTTGTCTAAAACAAGCGTCCCAACACCGGCATCAAGCAACAGTTGTAACTCCTCTTTGGACTTGTTGTTGCCGTGGAAATAAATCTTTTCCATTGGAAACTGCGCTTGCATCGCGGTGTAAAGCTCGCCGCCTGAGACAACATCTAAACTTAACCCTTCTTGAGCAACCAGTTGTGCCATGGCAATGGGTAAGAACGCTTTTGAAGCATAAATCACTTCGGTTTCTAGTTGTGGGTGTTTAAACTCGCGGGTAAACCATTGACATTGATGACGAATGTGTGCTTCATCCATCAGATACAGTGGGGTGCCAAAGCGTTTGACAAGACTCACCACATCGAGGCCGCCCATGGTTAAAATCCCTGTTTGAGTGGTGTCTTGTGTTAAGTAATAGTTCATCGTGGACACTCCTTAAGTGACATCTTGCGCGTTAAGCAAGGTGAGGTAGGTGTTGACGCCTTCGTTAAGCACGGTTTCATTGAAATTGAAATAAGCGCTGTGTAAATCGTGTTGGGTGTTTTCTTCATCGGTGCGTGTGCCAAGCAACATGAACAGACCAGGCACCACTTGTTGGTAAAACGCAAAGTCTTCGGCCAGCATCAAGGGCTTGATGGGTACTTGTTTTTCTTGAGGCAACACGGCTTGGGCGTGTTTGGTTACATGTTCATCGTTGATCACGGGGGGATAGAAATCTCGAATGTCGAGTGTTATTGTAACGCCGAAAGCTTGAGCAAGACCGGAGGTGATGGTGTGCATTTTCGCTTTCAACGTGGCATAAAGTGTTGAATCAAACGTACGTAGGGTGCCCGTTAAACGAGCCTCACCTGCTAAGATGTTTCTGGCTTCTCCGGCATGGAAGGTGCCAAGGACAATCACCGTGGGGACTAAAGGGTCAATCATTTTTGCGGTCAAGGTGTTGAGTGCTTGTGCAAGCGCCACACCAGCGCTGATCGCATCCACACCGAGGTGAGGCTGAGCGCCGTGTGCGCTGCGTCCTTCGATGAGGATGTCAAACTCACCATTTTGTGCCATCATAGGTCCCGGCAACAACCCCAAAGTGCCCTCGTTTAACCCTGGGAAGAGATGAAAGCCATAGATTTTGCGGACGTTGAAGCGCTCAAAAAGACCACTTTCTACGACTTCTTTGGCGCCACCAGGTCCTTCTTCTGCAGGTTGAAACAACAACAGCACGGACGTCTTCAACGTTTGGCCGACAAGCTTTTTCGCAAGGCCCAACAACATCGTCATATGACCATCGTGACCACACGCATGCATCTTTCCGGGATGCGTTGAAGCAAACGCCACGCCCGTTTTTTCTTGAACAGGCAACCCATCCATGTCAGCTCGAAACGCAATGGTGTCTTCCGATGCACCAGCAATGTGCACATACACACCACTGCGGGCCACCATGTGCGGTTCATAGCCCATCGCACGTAACGCTTGGATAAGGTAGGCGTGCGTTTTGGGTAAATCAAAGCCCAGTTCAGGCACTTGATGAAGTGCTTGACGTGTGTGTTGTAACCAGTGTATAAACGTTGTGTCCATGAGCGATCATCCTTATTTTTTAAAATAAAAAAAACTACGAGCGAGCTCGTAGTTATCCTATCAAGCCCACCACGTAAAAAGCGCAATCAATCATCTTTGGGCAAGATGATTGCTCAGTCTTATGCCTATTAAGCATAAGCCCAGTGCACGAACATGCACTTCGGCGGTTAACCTACATTACTGCGTGATAACCGCGGCCTCTTTTTACATAGTTATTAGATTCGATTACACGTTAAAATACCACATCCTCAAACGGATGTCAACCACATTGTTTTAGACATCTTGATTTGTCAGAATCTCAGTCAAACCAGCGCATTTTGCGGAACAAGACAACCATCCCAATCGCAAGAAATAGGGATCCTGCGACGAACGCAATTAAGGCAAACTCGTATTCAAGAAGCTCAAAGTGTACAAAGTTCATGCCAAAAAAGCCTGTTAAAAACGAGAGTGGAATGAAAATAGCACTAAAGAGTGTGAGGGTCGTCATGATGCGGTTCATCTTTTGCGACTGGTTGTTGAGGTTTAGATCGAGTAAGTGACGCATCATTTCACGGGTTTCATTAATGTGTGCCATCAGTCTTAACAGATGGTCTTTTAAATCATCGTAATACAGTGTGTGTTCACTTCGGATGAGATGAGGCGCAAGGACATGCGCTTTATCAAAGTCTTCCATGATGGGTTCAACTATGACTTTCAGTCGCAATAAGTTCTTGCGAACGAGGTAGAGTGCTTCTTGATTGAGTGTTTGATTCTCAAGCACTTCTTCTTCATAATCCAAGGCGTGTTCATTGAGATGTTTGTAGACCTCCAAATGTTGATCGGTCATCACATCTAAGAGGTGATAAAAGAGATAATCCACAGGCTTCGATCGTGCAGAACGGTTTTTTTCGATGAGCGAGTGCAGCGCATCGAAAAGACCCGAGCCTTCTGGTTCAAACAAAATCATGGTTTCCTCATATAAGACCACACTGGCATAATGTTGGACTAATGAAGCGTCTGACAACCGGATGAAGTTAAAGGTTGCGAAAAGCACTTCTTCCTTATATTCAATTTTGGTGCGTTGATGGGTGTTGATGATGTCCTCACGCACGGTGTGATCCATTGGAAATAGTTCATTGATTTGGGCCAAGAAACCGGCTTCTACTGGTCCTTTAATATAAATAAAGTTCTTCTTTTCTTGGGGTGTTTGAAGGGAGTCATGCACGTCAAAAGTGTCCCCTTCGTACTGGATGTGTTTCGTGTAAAGCAACGGTGTTTCACGGTTCGCTTTATCCATCATATTGAGCCCTCACTTTCATCTTAAGTGTAGCATAAAAAGTGCTCACGACCTTAAAAAAAGAAAAAGACTCCCGAAGGAGTCTTTTGACTTATGCTTGTTTAAAGCCCTCTTCAACGGAGCGCTGGGTGGAGACAATGTTTAAAATGACACCGTATATAATTTTAGAAGAAATATCGGCGACGGTATAGATGGCTTGTTGTAAGACGAGACCAAGACCTAAAAGACTGGCATCAAAGGTGGCTAGTATGGGCATCACGTAGGCGATTGGATAAATCGTCCAGGAGATGTAAAAGAGTGGCAGAATAAACCCAAAGAGCGCTTGTGCTTTTGAACCTGCCATGTTGGCTTTACCTTCTTTGATGACTTTAGAAATGTTAATGAGAACAAAGACATAAAAAACTGTTGAGATGACGCCCCATAAAATCCAAAGAGCAAGGTTTTCAGTGTCTCTTCCGGGTTCAAAGAACTGACCAATGTACCCTGTCACAATCATCAAGACGCCATTGGTGGCAAAGGAGACAAAATACTTTTTAAAGGCTAAACCGGTGATGCCAACCACAAACAGAATTTGAATCAACAACATCGGTACGTCAATCAACCAGTTAAGATAACGGAAGCCGTTTGTAAAGGTTTGATTGGTGGAGACAAAGGCATCGCGAGCTGCGTTTAAAACAAACGCATCCTGCCAACTTTGTTGTTGCATGAACAGTAAAATGGCGGCTGAGACCATGACCACAACGCTTAACACGCTCGATGGGCGGTATTTAGGCGAGTTGTCGTTTTTGGT
>SKJA01000103.1 GCA_007116105.1 Candidatus Izemoplasma sp. | reverse complement strand
TTTAGAAACGATGTCGCCCAAGGGGTCAATCGTTTCAAGCTTGTCCGAGATTGCTTTATGTGTGTGTACGACCGTCACACCATCCTCTTCCCAGAAGCCACCCATCGCTTTGCGATGCAAGATCTTGACGACTACCGTGCGTTAGAGGTTGATGTTCTCTTCGAATCGTTGGGCTCGATGTTATTTTCTTCCTTTGACCGCGAGCTCACGTTAAGAGGCGACGCGATGGCGGTGTATCAAGACATCTTAGCGTCGTATGGTTCTAGTGCGCAGATGAACTTTGCGCATGCATGGGCCTGGGCAAACATGGAGCAAATGTTTGCGGTGCCACTTTACAACTCTCAGTTGTCGTATTTTGATGATTTAGTGCCGCTGTTGCCGATTGTTTTAAGTGGCCATGTGACGATGTTCAGTGACTTCTTAAACTTTAACAGCCTCGGCCAAGAACAACTCTTGCGTTTGATTGATTTTGGTGTTCATCCTTCGTTTATGGTCTCGAATGAGCGTGCCTCTACACTTAGAGGAACCGACATCGAGCACCTCTTTGCGACTCATTTCAGCGCTTGGGAAACCACCATCATCCAGCAGCATCGCTTTGTCGATGACGCGTTAAGACACGTTCAAGGGGCGCAATTGATTGCCCGTGATGTGCTGGCGCTGGGCGTTGTTGAAGTGACTTACGACAATGGGGTATCGTTCATCATCAATTACACGCATGCACCTTTCATTTTTGAGGGGACCCAAGTCCCAGCACTTGATGTGCTTGTTTTGGGGGTCAGACCATGAATGCGTTGATGAAAAAATTCACACACCGTATGAAACCGATGTTTGAACAATTGGGACAGTGGTGGGAAAAACGTGTTGGAACACATCTCACCCGTCTTGGACACCGCCTAACACACAACAAAGTGTTAGACGTGAGTCACACGCGCTGGAGGGTGTTTAACCGTGTCAACATCCCCATCACCAACCGTTTGAGAGAAGCATCGGTGGGCTATCTTTTTGTCTTAATTTGGATCATTGGGTACTTAATCTTTGCGCTTTACCCCATCTTTTACAGTCTTTACTTAAGTTTCTTCAACGTGCGTTTGGATGGGGCCTCAATCAACTTAACCTTTGTGGGCATGGGCAATTACCGTGCAGCGTTTTTAGAAGACCCTTTCTTTATTGAAATCTTGATTGATTATGGCATCAGCATGTTGCTCAATGTGCCAGTCACCATCGTCTTTGCCTTAATCATTGCGATGTTGATTAACCAAGATGTCAAAGGCAAAGGCGTATGGCGTACGATTTTCTTCTTGCCGGTCATCATTTCTTCAGGACCAGTCATTGGCGAGCTCATGGCCCAAGGCGCCACCACCCTGCCTTCACTTGAAGAGTTTGGGTTTGTTCAGCTGGTGCTGAACAACTTAAGTGAGTTTTTCGCGAACCCCATTCAAACACTGTTTGACTCGATTTTATTGGTGCTTTGGTTCGCCGGCATTCAAATCTTGATTTTACTCGCAGGACTGCAAAAAATTAACCGCGAAGTGTACGAAGCGGCCCAAATCGATGGCGCCTCACCTTGGGAAGCCTTTTGGAAAATCACCTTGCCTTCGATCATGTCCTTGGTGAATGTTGTCATCATTTACACCATCGTCTCGATGAGTGTGTTCAGTTTAAATCCTGTGATTATCTATGTTCGTAACATCATGTTAGGTCCTTCAACGCCTTCGATTTTAACAGGACTTGGCTACAGCGCCACGCTGGCATGGGTGTTCTTCCTTCTGATGAGCCTCATTATTTTGCTTTTTGTTGGCGTGGTCTCACTGAGAATAAGGAAGGTGTCATAATGCGTTACCGTGCGATGGTTAAAGAAGCCTATTTAGGGTTAAAAGCCAAAGATGCTGACCGTGTTAAAGTTCATCTTCGCCGTTTGTTGTTGGGGATGAAAATGACCGATGGTCTCGTGTTTAAAGTGTTCATTTATACCCTTCTTGTGAGCTTAGCGTATGTGTATTTATTCCCCATGTTGTTTATGATTTCCAACAGTTTGATGACGTTTAACGACATCATCTCCGCCAATGTACGTTGGATTCCTAGCAGTCTACACTGGGACAATTACCGTCTTGTATGGGAGCAAATTAACTTTCCGCGTGCTTTGCGCGATGGCTTGATTTTAGCAGGACTCCCTGCGCTTGCAGCAACGTTCTCGAGTGGTTTGATAGGGTATGGCTTTGCACGTTATAATTTTCCTTTGAAGAAACTCTTTTTCGTGCTCATGTTGATGACCTTCATTGTGCCCCCACAAATCACGATGTTGCCGACGTTTCGTATGTATGCTCGTTTTAATCTGTTGGGCTCCATTCGGGCGTTCATTTTCCCAGCCATTTTAGGCCAAGGTTTTAACGGCGCGATTTTTATTCTCATTTTCTATTCGTTTTTCAAGATGATTCCTAAAAGTCTTGATGAAAGTGCACAGCTTGACGGGGCTTCTCCGCTGAAGATTTTCACCCGGATTGCCTTACCTTTAGCCGTGCCAGCCATCATTATTGTCTTTCTCTTTAGCTTCGTTTGGTACTATAATGAAACCAACTTAACAGGTCTATTCTTACGAGGCTCAGAGATGTCGACCTTACCTTTACGAATCGAACAGTTCTTTAATGAGTTTACCAGTATTTTCCCTGAAGGCTCCCCTGGACGGGAAATGATGCAATCAGCACGATTGGCAGGAAATCTATTGGCCATTTTACCACTGTTAGTGCTGTATTTCTTCACTCAACGTCACTTTGTTGAAAGCATTGATAAAACAGGCATCACAGGAGAGTAGATAGTATGAAACAGTTCATCCTCATGGGGTCATTTGTGCTCTTAACGTTCATCCTTTCGGCATGTACAACCCCTAGTTTTGACCCTCGAGGTCTCGTTCCTGAAGATTGTGCTCACATCGACAACATCGACGATTGGCAACCCGTATGGTGCGATGATTTCGATGTCGATGGCGCCCCTGATCCAAGCCGCTGGACGTTTGATGTGGGTGGTGGCGGTTGGGGGAACCGCGAGCTTCAGTTTTACACAGATTCCATCAACAATGCCTTCATTCAAGATGGGGTGTTAAACATTCGCGCCATCCGTGAAGCGCATCAAGGCTATGAATTCACCAGTGCACGTTTGGTGAGTCGTCAGCGAGGGGATTGGTTGTATGGTCGGGTACAAGTCAAAGCACGAGTGCCTCAAGGACGTGGAACTTGGCCAGCGATTTGGATGTTGCCTACCGATGTCGTCTATGGCATCTGGCCAAACAGCGGAGAGATTGATATCATGGAACATGTAGGGTATGACCCCAATGTGATCCATGGCACCATTCACACCGCGGCCTTTAACCATGGCATTGGGACACAATTGGGTTTTCAAAAAACCATCCCCACCGCGACCTCAGACTTTCATTTATATGAAATGATTTGGGAGCCTGGCCGCATCGAACTTTTCATTGATGGTGTCAGTTTTGCGGTCTTTGGGTTTAATCCGGAGATCAACCTAAACAATGAGAACTTTGAAGCCTGGCCCTTTGATCAACGCTTCCATCTCATCTTAAACCTTGCGGTTGGTGGCGATTGGGGTGGTGTTCGTGGTGTTGATCACACTGCCTTCCCCAATGCGATGGAAGTCGAGTTTGTGCGTGTCTTCCAACGTGATTATGCGGGAATGGACCGTCAACCACCCTCATCCGTGACCCAACTCACCGAACGGGCTTCGACGCCCACCAGTGTCCGTCTACATTGGCGTCATGCTGAGGACGATGTGATGGTTTCGCATTATGAACTCATCGTCGATGGTTCGGTGGTCGCAACCACCAGCTTAAATGCGAAGTGGGTCCAAAACTTAAGACCCAACACCCGTCATGTCCTCGAAGTGGTCTCGGTTGACTTTGCAGGAAACCGTTCAGAGCCCAGAGCCATCGCCGTCACCACACCCTCGATGCCAACCCTCACAGGCATCACGGAGGCGACCGCTTATGATGCCCAGCGCGGCATCACCCTGACCCCCAGCGATGAAGGGTCTGTTGAGCGTCATGTGACGTTCAACACAAGCACCGACTTCATTGATTTTATTCTCAACGTAGAAGTCGCAGGAACGTACCGTATACACTACCGTGTGAACACACAAAGCGCGGCTGAAATTCGTTTTTCACGAGGCGTGGCTCGCATCACATCGACCACCTTTGAAAGCACTGAAGGGGCTTGGGAAACCATCACCTCCGATGTATTTACCTTACCAACCGGTGTGTTCACCTTCCGGGTGACCTCACCAAGAGGCAACATAGATCTTGCCTATTTTGAGATAGAAAGGGTGGAATGATGCGTGGTCACAATCAAAGACATTTCAAAAAAGTCTGGCTACAGTATAGCAACCGTCTCTAAAGCGCTCAATCGTTATCCAGACATTCCTAAAGAAACCCGCGATGAAGTGCTAAAAATCTGTCAAGAAATGGGGTACATCCCCAATCTTTCAGCACGCTCACTCAAGACACTGCGTTCCAATACCATTGGCATCATCTTTGAAGAAGTCACCAATCAAGGCTTGCAACATCCTTTGTTTGCAAAAGT
>SKJA01000124.1 GCA_007116105.1 Candidatus Izemoplasma sp. | reverse complement strand
TCAGGGCTGGGGCAACGATGAACAACAGTATTACCGTGAAGAAAACGCTCGGGTCGAACGCGGTCGGCTCATCCTAGATGCACGTTTAGAAACGTACAACGGCATGCCGTATACTTCGGCGCGGTTGTACACAAAACCCACCTTTGCGCAGCGCTATGGGCGGTTTGAAGCGTTGATTTCGTTACCGATTGGCGCCGGGTTATGGCCAGCGTTTTGGTTGATGCCTCGCGACGATGTGTATGGAGGTTGGGCCAACAGTGGTGAAATTGACATCATGGAAGCTCGTGGCCGATTGCCTTTTGAAGTGTCCAGTGCGCTCCATTATGGAGGCCAGTGGCCCAACAATACCTACACCTCTGCGACGTACCGTTTCCCGGAAGGTGACTCGATTCAAGCGTTCCATTTGTATGCGGTGGAGTGGGATGAAACAGAGTTTCGCTTTTATGTGAACGATGTGATGTATCACCGCGTGACACATTGGTTTAACACTGGTCATGCCTTCCCAGCACCCTTTGACCAGCCCTTCTACATCATCTTGAATTTAGCGGTCGGTGGCACCTTTGATGGAAGACAAACACCACCCGATGGTTTGTTTGAGTTTCCGGTTGAGATGCAGGTTGAGTTTGTGCGTGTGTTTGAGCGCGTTAACCAAGATTAAGTCTTAGGTAAGACTTTTTATCTATAAACTTTTCTTTTTTAGTGATTTTAAAAGCATTCTAAATCACGAGTATTTGACAATAAAACACTCCGAAGAAGGCGGTCGATCCGAATGCATCAAACCCTCACCTTTCACCAAGCCACACCTCTTGACCGGCCTGCGGTTGAAGCGCTTTGGCTTAGCGTCCTTACGCATGCGTTTAAGCAACAAGGACATGCGCTTGACTTTAGACCCGAAGATGAACTGGCGTTTAAAATGAGACAATACGATGCGGCCATGGCTTCGCCCCATGCGCACTACTTCTTAGCTTATGAGTTGGGTCAATTGATTGGCACCATCGCTTACGAAACCCCGCCCAATCCTGGAATCTTAAGACGAACTGAAGGCCGCTTAAAAGACCTCTATGAGATTGGCTCTTTATACATCGACCCCTCACGTCAAAAGCAAGGACTCAGCACGGTGTTGTTAAAGTTTGTTTTGACCCAGCTGATCGAACAAGGGATTGAGACGGTCTGTTTTGATTCCATCTTAGAACATTCCCAAACACTGTGGGTCAAACGCTTCGGTCCACCCACCTACATCACACACTCCGATGACGAATCTTTTCGGGTGTTCATTTGGGTCATCCGCACCCAGGTTGCACTTGAGAGATTGAATCAAAAAACAGCAAACGCTTAAGGGGTTTGCTGTTTTAATGTGGGATGGGCGATTGAACTTTTGGTTTGATGACCGTCCCATACACCCCGATCACGATGAGCATACTGCCGATGATGTGGAAAGAATATAAAGACTCATTCAAAAGCACATAGCCTGCAAAAATGCCAATGACCGTCACTAAGTTGGCGTAAATGGACACGCGGTGGGCAGGCAGGACCGACAGCGCGTAGTTGAGCATAAAGAACGCCACCACGGTCGCAAAGATGCCAAGAAACAGCACCGGGACCAACAAGCTTAGACTGGTTAGGTTTGTCACATAACTGGGTAGCGTTTGGGCCTGGATGAGTTCGCCCAAATACAAGGCGTTTAAACTGATCGCACCAAACAACATCATGTAATAGGTCAGTTCACTGGGTTGCACTGTTTTGGAAGCTTTACGCGAGGTGACGTTGTAGATGGCGCCACTCATCACCGCTAAAAACATGAACAGAAAACCCAGCGGTTGTGAGGTAGAATCCACGGTTTGTAAGGACACTTGAATGTACAAAATCCCAGAAATGCTGATGAATGTAAACAGCCATTGTCTAAGGCTGGGACGCTCTCTTAAGAAAAAAGCACTTAACAACCCTGAAAGCACCGGCACTAATGCCACCATCATCACCGCTTCACTGCTGGTGATGAGGTTTAAGCCGAAGGTGGAGAAAACAGAGTACAAAAATGGTTGAAACAAGACCACAAGTCCTATCGTCCATCCCTTTGGTCGGCGCACATTCAAATGAAAGAGGCCCGTTCTGCGAAACAGTTCAATGGTGATAAACGCAAACAAATACCGGTAAGCCACCAACCCTATCGGTGAGACATGAGCCAAAGCTATTTTTGAGGCCATGTAAGAAAAGCCAAACATCACCGTGAAGGTGAGCGCTGCTAGATGTCCTTTATGCATGTGAAATCCTCCTAAAGCGTACACCGTATTGTAGCACAAGGGTTTCCATTTAGCCCAAAGAATACGCGTCAGTGATTGGAGCAAATGCTTGGTTTTAGCCTCCAAGGCGTCTTTTCATTAAGCACACATTAAAATCACAATTGCCCTCAACGAATGCGAACGGGTGTGGTATACTACATTCGTTAGGTTAAACTTACCTGGTAGGGGAGGCTGCAATGTTTACGCTTGTCATCTGCGACGACCACAAACCACATCTTGAGGCTGTGGGGCGTTTGATTGCACAGTATCAAAAGCACACCAAAGTTTTCACCATTCGTACATTCGTCTCTTCTTTAGAGCTAAGACAACAAGAAGATTTGTTGGCTCGTGCGGATGTTTTTTTGTTAGACATTGTGATGCCTGATTACACCGGTCTCGAGCTGGGTCAGGCCATACGTAGCGTCAATCCTGAGGCCATCATACTGTATTTCACCACCTCTCATGAGTTTGCTTTAGAGGCGTATGGCGTGAACGCTTTAGAATATTTGTTAAAACCGGTCTCGAAAGAGGCTTTGTTTAAAGCGTTTGACCGAGTGTTAGTGTTGGCGCGGCAAAAGGCACGAACGGTGTTTATTGAAACTCGAACTCAAACCATTCCAGTGAAGTGTCATGAGGTGTTGTTTATTGAATACCGCGATCATGTGCTTCATTACCATCTACGTGATACAACGATGAGCAGCAAAGTCTATCGTGTCCCGTTTGCACAAGCAGCGGCGGAGCTTTTTGAGCATCCTGATTTTTTGATGGTTCATCGGGCTTTTTTAGTGAACCTAAAGCAAGTCAAGACCTTACATAGCACCTCACTTGAAATGCAGAATCTCGCGCAAGTGCCGATTGCGAAAAGCAAACTTAAAGAAGTCAAAGAAGCCTACATCCGCTTTTTGATAGGAGGTTAAGCTCGATGGACGCAGCAGTCATCCGCCTTATTGTTTCGCAGGCGTTTTTGTTGGTGTATTTTTTGATTTTGATTCCCTTAAAACCTCCTGTGAACTTGAACATCATTCGCGTCAGTCTTGTGGCGCTTTCCTTAACGGGGCTTAACGGTTTCGTCATTTTACAGTTTGGACTATTGGATGTCTACATCCGGTTCTATTTTTTTACCTTGATGTTACCGTACTTAGTACTTTTGTCTTTTTTTGTGAAGTATTCAGGGTGGCGTTTACTGTTTGCGATTTTGTCGGTCCAAGTCTTTGGCAACATCGCGATTGTCAATGGGATGTTTGCTTCTTCTTTGTTTTATGGTGCTGACGCTCCGTTAACTGACACTCTGGTGCGTTCTTTGACGTATGTGTTTTTCTTACCCATTCTATACTACTTTGTGCGACCTCAATACATTCAAATGGTCACCTTCTTATCACGAGGGTGGGCGATGTTGTGTTTCATTTTAGGTTTATCTTACATGATGACCTACCTTATTTTGTTTTCACCGAATCCAATTTTGTATCGGCCTGAGTATTTTCTTCATGCCTACTTTGTGTTGTTTGTGTCTTTGCTGATCTATGCGATTATCTTCCTTCTCTTTCATGAGATCGAAGCACGCTTACACACCGAACGTGACAATCAAGTCCTATCGGTGCAAGTGAGTGCGCTTGAGACTCAGTCTAAAACCGTCTTAGAAAATGAAGAAAAACTAAAAATTCAACGACACGACATGCGACACCACTTATCCATCTTGGAGAATCATTTAAAGGATGGAGACACGAAAGCTGCGTTGACGTTTCTAAACACTTATGATCAATCACTATCCGAATCACCACTACAGCGTTACTGTGAAAATCACGTCGTCAACGCTGCCATTCGTTACTACGTAGACGACGCCCAATCACACCACATTCAAGTCACTGTCTTATGCGATGTGCCACAAACGATTCCTTGGCCCTCCGCAGAGTTGGCCATTGTCTTTGCGAATGCCTTAGAAAATGCCATTCATGCTTGTAAGAAGATCGAAGACCCTGCACAACGCTCCCTTCAGATTGTCTGTCGCTATCAACCCCATTCGTTTGTCCTTGAAGTTGAAAACTCAACAGCAACACCAGTCTTTTTCGACTCAAAAAGGGTCCCCATTGCGACCGAAAAAGACCACGGTACCGGCGTCCTTAGCATGCTTGCGTTTGCTAAAAAATACGACGCTCTGTTGACCTTTTCCCAAGAAAACGATCGGTTTTACTTACGCATGTTGATTCAAGCATAACCCTTTTAAAACACTTAAAAAGCCACCGATTCTGGTGGCTTTTTTTATGGATGTTTTGCTTCTATTGACGTACCTTAGCGCGGGATTTACGCCGATCCAACACGGTGAGAATTTCCGTTTGGTAACGCACACTTAAGTAAAGAAGGGGGATGGGAGCC
>SKJA01000086.1 GCA_007116105.1 Candidatus Izemoplasma sp. | reverse complement strand
TTTCCATCATGCCTGCCGCAAACACTTCAGACGCTGAGGCGCTGTTGCCATTGATGAGAATGACGATGGGATAGTCTTTGTTGACCTCTCCTGTGGCGTTGTACTCAATGCGTGAGACTTCACCAAAGGAGACACTTTCAATGATGAACATGGGCACATCACCGCGACTTAAAAACAGATCCATCATCCGTTGGACGGTGGTTAAAAGCCCACCTCCATTGTTGCGTAAATCGATGACTAACCCTTTGATGTTGGTGTCGTTTTCAAGCATTGAAAGATACGAGGAAAAGAACGTAAACGTTTGTTGGCCAAAGCTGTTGACACGAATGTAGCCATAGGTGTAGTCATCCCGTTCAAACGTCTCAACCACAACGGTCGGATTGTCAATTCGGGCGCGTGTCATGGTTAAGAAAATCGTTTCTTGCACGCCAAGACGGGCCAGACCGATTTCAACGTCGGTGTTTTCCTCACCAATAACCACCGCTAAGATTTCTAAATAACTTCTTTGACGGTAATCGACGCCATCCACATGGGTGATGATGTCGCCCGCTTGAATGCCTGCGCGTTCCGCAGGTGAACCGCGAAAGACTTGTCGGATGACGGGCGCATTGTCGACGTTTTCAACTTGTACGCCGATGCCGACAAACGATTCCCCTAAACTGTTTTGAAACTGTTGAAATTCTTCTTCTGATAAGTAGCGTGTATACGGGTCTTCAAGACTTGAGATTAAGCCTTGAATGGCCCCTTCCCATAAACGTTCTGCGTCAGGGCGTGAAAAGTGGTTTTCTAGTAGATGATCAAACACTTCCGCAAAACGGGCGTTCTCATATTCAGGGATGATGCGCTCTTCGGTGCATCCTGCTAAAAAGATGATGGTGAAGACACTCACCAAGAGTAACCATTTCTTCATGTTAATCCTCCTCTGTTTGTAACACGAAATCGCCATGAATTTCGGTGGCGGGTGAGGCAAACACAAAGGCACTTGGGTCGCACTCGGCCACAATTTCACGGACGCGGTAGTATTCATTTCGGGTGATGACGGTCAGTAACATAATTTTGTTTTGCTTAGAATAGCCACCTTCAATCGGCACGAGGCTGACCCCGCGGTCGATGGCCGCAAAAATACGGGTTTTGATGGTGTCGGGTTCGTTGGTGATGATGTGGACCGCTTTGAGCGTGTTGGAGCCCACAACCACGACATCGGCACCTTTGCCTGAGAGATACACCCCAATGAGGGCATACAAGCCATATTCAATCCCTTCCGTTTGCATAAACGCAATGAACCCAAAGAGAATGATCGCACCATCGATGAGGTAAATCGCATGGGAAAGTTTGACTTTAAACAGCCGGTTTAAGATTTTAATTGGAATGTCTGTTCCGCCACTGGTGCCACCGTATTTGATGACGTAGCCAAAACCCACCCCTAAGATCAGGCCGCCAAAAACGGCAGCTAAAAAGAAATCTTCAATCGCAAACGGCGATAAAAAGAGTTCATAGAAGAAAATAAAACTCGGGAACACCAACGAGCCATAGATGCTGCGAATGAAGACTTTTCTTCCTAAAAACAAAAACGCCAACAACAACATAAAGCCGTTAAGAATGTAAATCACAAAGGCGATTGGAATGTCCACAAAGAGCACTTGAATGATCAACCCTAGACCACTCACTCCCCCGACAACTAGATTCACCGGGACTAAGAAAAAATAAAACCCAAAGGTCATCAAAAAAATCCCCAGCGTGATCATCGCGTAGCGCTTGACGAAGGTGATCTGCTTGAGTGGGGGTAGTTTTTGTTTGCGCTTCGTGAACGTTTTAGGCATCGTTTTTCCCCTTCGCCTGTTGTCTTAAGTAAGCCAAAATAAACTCATCGAGTGCCCCGTCCATGACTTTTTGAACTTGGGCGGTTTCCGCCCCTGTACGGTGGTCTTTAACCATCGAATACGGGTGCATCACATACGAGCGAATTTGTGAACCAAACGCATTTTGACCCGTGTTTTTCATTGCGGACATGGTGTCAAACTGCTTTTCGCGTTCGAGCTGATACAAACGACCTTTCAGTATTTGCATCGCTTTGGCGCGGTTTTTGATCTGTGAACGTTCGTTTTGACAGGTCACCACCACTTGCGTAGGCAAATGCGTGATTCGCACCGCGGAGTCGGTGGTGTTGACACTTTGTCCCCCCGCCCCAGAAGAGCGGTAGGTGTCGATTTTTAAGTCTTCTTCGTTGATTTGAATGTCAATCGTATCGTCGAGTTCAGGGACCACGTTCACCGACGCAAACGAGGTGTGACGGCGCCCCCCTGAATCAAATGGTGAGATGCGCACCAATCGGTGCACTCCAGATTCGGCTTTTAAATGACCATACGCATACGGTCCACTGAGGGTGAAGGTGACGCTTTTCAAGCCTGCTTCGAGCCCGTCTAAGTAATCGTCGACGGTGATGGCGTAACCTTTTTCTTCCGCAAAACGGCGATACATCCGGTAAAGCATGCTCGCCCAGTCTTGACTCTCCGTGCCCCCAGCACCTGGGTGAATCTCAATGATTGCGTTGTTCGTGTCAAACTCGTCACTTAAGAGCGTCGCTTTCTCAAAGGCAACGAGTGTTTTTTGAGCTTGCGCAAGTTCGTGTTCAAGCGTTGGTAAACTTTCACCAAGTTCAAAAAGCTCGATGGCGAGAGCGAGGTTTTCTTCGTGTTCGGTGAGCTTTTCGAGTTGATCGAGATGGTGTTTGTGTTGCTTAAGTTTCAAGATAAGTTGATTGGCTGTTTCATGGTCCGACCAAAAATCGTTCGCATACGTCTGCGCTTCGAGTTCACTCACTTTGGCCTGCAAAGCGGGCATATCCCACGCATCTTTTAGGGCTGCGACGTTGTCTTGAAACTGTTTAAACCATTGTTTTAATTCATGTAATTCCATGAGACTCCTCTAGCGGCCACAACAATGTTTGTACTTTTTCCCACTGCCACAAGGACAGGGGTCGTTGCGTCCTACTTTTTCACTTTTCACGGGTTGACGTTTGGTTTCTTCTTCTTTACCTGAGAGGGTACGGGTGGGTTTAGCCACTTGAACCCGTTGTAAATTGTCACGGATTTGTGCTCTTAAGACGTAACGAGCCACGTCGCGTTCAATCGCTGAGATCATGTCTTCAAACAATTGATACCCAATTTCTTGGTATTCACTCAAGGGGTTGATTTGACCGTAAGAACGCAACCCAATCGATTGACGCAGTTCACTCATTTGGTCGATGTGTTTCACCCAGTGGGTGTCAACGACACGCAACATGACGACTTTTAAAAACTCATTAAAGTTCACATCGCCCGTTTGCGCACGTTTATGATCAAAGTTTTCTTTGACCAGCGACAAAATGGTGTCGCGGGTGACGTCTGGGTCTGGGTTGAGGTCTTCAGCCCGCACCACGTTGGCGTTAAAGAGACGTGAGTTGATGGTTTCGCTTAAAGGGCCCACAAGCACGGTGGGTTGTTTTTCTTGGAGGTCGATGTGGCGGTCAATCAGCTTTTCAACATAGCCCATCAACAACGTGTCGACCGATTCAATGATGGTCTCACGCAACAAGATGTCACGGCGCTGTGCGTAGATGACTTCGCGTTGCTTACGCAACACTTCATCGTATTGTAAGACCGTTTTCCGACGGTCAAAGTTGTTGCCTTCGATTTGCTTTTGCGCACGCTCGATGAAGCGTGAAAAGATGTTGTAACTGACGGGGGTTTCTTGATCGCTTTTTTTGTCTTTGGTTAACAGCTCGAGTTGGCGTTTGAAGCGATCGCCGCCGAAACGACGTAACAAATCATCTTCACCGGAGAGGAAAAACTTCGAGTAACCAGGGTCGCCTTGTCGACCCGCCCGGCCGCGCAACTGATTGTCGATCCGTCTGGATTCATGACGCTCGGTCCCTAAGACGGCCAAACCACCAAGCTCTACAACGCCTGGACCCAACTTGATGTCGGTGCCTCGACCCGCCATGTTGGTCGCAATCGTGACTGCGCCTTTGTGGCCTGCGTGTTCGATGATCTCTGCTTCGCGTTCATGTTGCTTCGCGTTTAAGACGTTGTGGGGAATGCCACGTTGTTTTAAGAGTTTGCTTAACAGTTCTGAACTCTCAATCGAGATGGTGCCCACAAGAATCGGTTGGCCTTTTTGATGCCGTGTTTTAATTTCATCGGCTAAGGCGTGATATTTCGCTTTCATTGAAGCGTAAATCTCATCGTTGGCGTCGTCACGAACGACGGGCACGTTGGTGGGGATTTCAATGACGAGCATGTTGTAGATGTTGCGGAACTCTTCTTCTTCCGTTTTGGCGGTTCCGGTCATCCCTGAGAGCTTTTGATACATCCGGAAATAGTTTTGGAAGGTGATGGTGGCTAAGGTGGTGGTTTCTTTTTTGATCTCGACGCCTTCTTTGGCCTCGAGCGCTTGGTGAAGGCCTTCAGAAAACTGACGACCAATCATTAAGCGTCCTGTGAAGGCATCGACGATGATGACTTCGCCGTCTTGAACGACGTAATCGACATCGCGGTCCATCGTGTAGTTGGCTTTAACCGCGTTGTTGATGTGATGCAACAAACTGACGTGATCGAGATCATAAAGATTTTCCACCGCAAAATAGCGTTCCGCTTTGGCAACGCCCGATTCGGTCAAGGTGACCGACTTGCTTTTTAAATCGATGTCATAATCGTCGGTTTGAAGCGTTTTTGCAAAACTGTTGGCCTGAGCATACAGGTTGGCCGTTTGTTTGGCGCC
>SKJA01000020.1 GCA_007116105.1 Candidatus Izemoplasma sp. | reverse complement strand
TACCCTTCCTGCATTTTAAAAGGTGACCGTGCCAAAGGCACCACCATTTCGATTGCCTTTGCGGGTCGTGGGATGGTCCAAGACACCGGAGCGAAAATGATTCATTTAGGCAAAAACACCACCTCCACCATCATCTCTAAATCGATGAGTGCTAAAGGAGGGTCGGTCAACTATCGCGGGTTGGTTCGTCATGAAAAGTCCGCCATTGGTGCGAAGTCAAACATTGAATGTGACACCATCATCCTAGACGCTGAATCAACGTCCGATACGTTGCCCTTCAACATCGTTCGAAACGATTATGCGACCGTTCAACACGAAGCGAAAGTCTCGAAAGTTTCAGAAGAACAACTCTTTTACTTGATGAGTCGTGGTCTCAGTGAAGAACAAGCCACAGAAATGATCATCATGGGCTTTATTGAACCGTTTGCCAAAGAACTCCCGATGGAATATGCGGTGGAACTTAACCAGTTGATTAAACTTGAAATGGAAGGTTCGATCGGTTAACTTAAGCAGCGCCGATAGGCGCTGCTTTATTTTTTGAACGTTGGTGCAACACATTCAAACGTGTAGCAAAAAAAAACGGATTACGCTATAATAGGTTGAGGAGATGATACGATGAATGAAACGATTAATGCGCTACGCTTTTTAGGCCTGGATATGGTCGATGAAGCAAACAGTGGCCATCCGGGGATTGTCTTAGGCGCAGCCCCAGTACTGTATCAATTATTCACGAAACACTTAAACATTACTGCTGAAGATGCACATTGGTTTAACCGTGACCGCTTTGTGATGAGTGCGGGCCATGGGTCGGCCTTATTGTATGCTGTGTATCATTTGGCTGGGTTTGACATCACGATGTCGGACCTTAAAGCCTTTCGCCAAGTGGGTTCCATCACCCCAGGACATCCTGAATATGGACACACCCACGGCATTGAAGCCACCACAGGTCCCTTGGGCCAAGGCATCGGCAACGCGGTGGGCATGGCGATTGCGGAAGCCCATTTAAGAGCCCGTTTTAATCAAGGTCATTTAAACGTTGTTGATCACTACACCTATGTGTTGTGTGGCGATGGCGATTTACAAGAAGGTGTGGCCATGGAATCGCTCGCGCTCGCGGGTCATTTAGGACTTGACCGTTTGGTCGTGCTTTTTGATTCGAATGACATTCAGCTCGATGGTCCCACCACCGATGCGACGTCCATGCACATCAAAGGCTTCATCAAGAGTCTTGGGTTTGACTATTTTAAAGTCGACGACGCCAATGATTTAGAAGCGATTGATCGGGCGATTAAACAAGCTAAAGTCAGTCCGAATCCGGCCTTTATCGAAATTAAATCTGTCATTGGCTTTGGTGCGAAAGACGCAGGGACTGCGAACGTTCACGGCGCCCCATTAGGCAAAGAAGAAACCGCGCGCATCAAAGCCGCGTTTGACTATCCTTATGGACCCTTTGAAGTGCCTAAAGCCGCGTATGAAGACTTCATGCATACCCTAGGCGAGCGGGCCCGTCAAGCGAACTTTGCTTGGCAAGAAACGCTCGACAGTTATGCGGATCGTTATCCGAAAGACTACGAAGCGCTCGAAGACATCATGAATCGCCGCACGAGTGCACGCTTTGACAGTTTGATGCCTTTAGAACCACTCGGCACCTCGGAAGCGACGCGCAACACCATTGGAAAACTCTTAAACACCCTCAGTGGCCACATCCCTGCGATGATCGGGGGCTCCGCCGATTTGAGTGTGTCCACCAAAGTTAAAGGCAACGATGGTCTCTTTACGAAACAAACCCCTACCGGCCGCAACATTCAATACGGCGTGCGTGAACACGCCATGGCCGCCATCACCAATGGCCTCGCCTTACACCGGATGCGGGCGTTTGCGGGTGGGTTCTTTATCTTCTCCGATTACATGAAACCCTCCATCCGTCTAGCGGCTTTAATGCAGCTGCCTTCCATGTTCATCTTTACGCATGACTCCGTGGCGGTGGGCGAAGATGGTCCAACCCATGAACCCATCGAACAACTGGCAACGTTCCGTTCCACCCCAGGATTGGTCACCTTACGTCCGGCCGATGCGAACGAGACGCGTCATGCGATTCGCTTTGCGCTAGAAGCACAAAAAACACCAACCGTGTTGGCCTTAACCAGACAAAATGTGCCGGTGGTCAGTGACGTTGATTACGAGACCTTTAAACAAGGCGCTTATGTGCTTAAAAAACATAAAGAACCCGAAGGTATCCTCATTGCGACAGGCAGCGAAGTCTCCCTTGCGCTTGAGGTGAGTGACTACTTAGAAAGCGAACACAACCTCTTCGTCAATGTCGTCTCCATGCCTTCGATGGACCGCTTCATCAGCCAACCACAAAAAGTTCAAGACAGTGTCTTACCCCCAACACTGACCAAACGTTTAGCCATTGAACTTGGCAGCACGGGTCTTTGGTATCGTTTTGCCTCGCACGTCCACGGCATCGACACCTTTGGCGCTTCGGGTAAAGGCGACGAAGTACTCAAACACTTTGGCTTTACCAAAGACGCGGTCGCGAAAGCGTATTTGAACATCAAGTGATGCGATGAATGCGACGGTCACGCTTTACATGCCCGAAGTGGATGCGGCCGTGATAGACCTCTTGCACAGTGTCTATGGCACCGTGCATCACACGCCGCCGCTCTTACGTGTGACGCTTCCCGACGACGAAGACGTCCTCACACCGGAAGACTTGCATGAGCTGTTAGTCACCGACTTCAATGTCCCTGTCACGCTCTTAGTGACCCCCGCTTTGCATCCTTTGTATCCTGAAGCATGGTTGGCAGAGGCGCTTGGCATCCTCCCTAAGGGACACTATGATTTAGAACGCTTACTTTTTAAAGTCTCACAGTACGCTCCGGCGTTAGAAAAAGAACTAAAGCGTCGACTTGATGCTGTCTTAACGCCCAGCTTGATTCAAACGGTGTTGGCGTTTGCCTCACACCAAATGAACGTCTCCCTCAGTGCCAAAGCACTGTACATGCACCGCAACACGATGCATTACCGCTTGAGTTCATTCGCTAAAATCACGCAGCTCGATCCCTATCGTTTTGAAGTGCTTGCGCTGATGTATCGCTTCTATCACCGCTAAAACTTTGTGCACCGTGCCCATAGCCTTGGGCACGGTGTTTTAGTACAATAAGCATAGCGATACAATCGAAGGAGTGAGATTATGGCAACATTATCATTTAAAAACATCGACAAAGTGTACGACAACAATGTCCAAGCGGTCTTTGATTTCAACTTAGAAGTCAAAGATAAAGAGTTTATTGTGTTTGTTGGACCTTCAGGGTGCGGTAAATCAACGACGTTACGGATGGTCGCCGGCTTAGAAGAAATCACCGCTGGGGAACTTCGCATTGACGATCGCATCGTCAACGACGTGGCACCGAAAGATCGTAACATTGCGATGGTGTTCCAATCGTATGCGCTTTACCCACACATGAGTGTCTACGACAACATGGCGTTTGGCTTAAAGCTGCGTAAAATGCCAAAAGAAGAAATTGATCGTCGTGTTCGTAATGCGTCAGACATTTTAGGCTTAAACGATTATTTAGAGCGTAAACCCAAAGCACTCTCAGGTGGTCAACGTCAACGTGTGGCCTTAGGTCGTGCGATCGTGCGGGATGCTAAAGTCTTCCTCATGGATGAGCCACTGTCTAACTTGGATGCTAAACTACGCGTTCAAATGAGAGCGGAAATCATCAAGCTTCATGAGCGCATCGGCACCACCACCATTTACGTAACCCATGACCAAATCGAAGCGATGACCATGGCAAGCCGCATCGTCGTCATGAAAGACGGCTACATTCAACAAGTCGGCGCGCCAAAAGAAATTTACGACAACCCAAACAACGTCTTTGTTGGGGGCTTCATCGGCACACCTGCGATGAACTTCATCCACGGTAAAATCGATGACAAAGGCCACTTTATTGCAGAGGGCTTAAACGTCAATGTCCCACCTGCAAAAATTAAAAAGCTTGAAGAAAAAGGCTATAAAGGCAAAGAAGTCATCTTAGGCATTCGCCCTGAAGACATTCACGACGAACAAGTCGTCTTAGAAACCTACAAAGATTCCATCGTCGATTTTAAAGTCGACGTCGCAGAACTTTTAGGTGCTGAGACCAACATTTATGCACGGGTTGGACAAAACGATGTCGTTGCTCGTGTCAACGCGCGCGCAGACATTAAGATTCATGACACCATTCAACTGGCTTTTGACATGAACAAAGTGCATTTCTTTGACCCAGAAACCGAAGAACGGATTCGCTAAAACACCCTCTTGGGTGTTTTTTTTGGCAATTTTTTCCTTCTTTAACACGTGTTGCGAACGAGAAGGTGTGCGATACTAAACGCGAGGTGACAAGATGCTATACATTCAAAAAGAAGGCAAAACGCTGCACATTGTCGAAGGACACAAGGCGTATGTTTGGCAAGCATCGTTAGACGTGTTTTTAAACGCACGGCTGAAGCAAGAACTGACCACCCTTCAAGGACGTCAAAGCGTCCTCAAACACTACGCCCCCAACCGTTATCTGGTGCCACTTTACATCAACGCCGCAGAAGTCTATCTTTTCACCCGTCCAAAGCGTGCGACGCACACCGTGTTGCTCAACGCCGTGCGTATCATCAGCGTTGAAGCTCACCCACACGGTGCGCACATTCTGTTTGATCAAGGCACCTCGTTGACCTTGCCAGAAAACCCCACGCGTCTTAAACGACGCTGGATGGAGAGTTT
>SKJA01000174.1 GCA_007116105.1 Candidatus Izemoplasma sp. | reverse complement strand
TGACTGATCGCAATCATGTCAATGAACAACTCAGGAGACAACCAACCTTGTTGTTTGACAATCACATCTTCAAACACCGGCAACATCGCATAGCCCCCACCAAACGCGACCATGCCAATCAATAAAAACCGCCAAAATAACTCAAGGAGTATCACGAAGCACCACCTCCTTCAAGCGGCCATAACCTAAGGCTGAGACAGCAATCAACACAATCACAATGAAGGGACTTAACTCAAGGATGGCCACCAGTGTAAAGGTAAACAAAGCAATCAAGAGTTTGCTTGGTTCACGGTTTTGCTTGTAGACACGATACCCCGCCGTCGCAATCAAAGCCACGACACTGATCCGTATCCCCACAAACGCGCGGGCCACATAGGGGTTATCAATGGATCCAAAGAAAAACACAGCGACCACAATGATGATCACAAACGAAGGAAGCGCCACCCCTAACGCCGAAACTAAGGCGCCTTTCGCGCCTTTGATTTTATACCCTAAAAAGACCGCGAAATTAATCGCGATCACACCTGGTAACGATTGACATAAGATGAGCGCATCGTAAAAACTGATGCGATCAATCAGCTTATGGCGATCGACGAGTTCTTTCTCGATCACCGGAATCATCGCATAGCCTCCGCCAAACGTTAACGCGCCAATTCTAAAAAAGATGCCAAACAGTCTTAACAGCGCCACAGTATTCGCCCTTCTTTCGACTGTATTATAGCACAAAAAAAGGTGAAAAATAAAAGACCAAGCGTTAAACTGCTTGGTCTTTTACCGTAAACTGATAGCCGAAATCGCCTTCATCCACCTCAATGGTTTGATGGGTTCGAATCTCGCCTTGCAACATTTTTTTAGCGAGCGCGGTTTCAATGTTTTTCTGAATGTATCGTTTCAGTGGACGTGCCCCATATTGAGGCGTATACGCTTCTGCGACCATTCTTTCTTTGGCGGCTTGAGTAAAACTGAGGGTAAGCTGTTCTTCTTCAAGTCGTGCGTTCAACTGTGCGAGTTGTAAATCCACAATCGCATAGATTTCTTCAATTTGTAGAGGTCTAAAGACAATGATGTCATCAATGCGGTTGAGAAACTCTGGTTTGAAGTGCTGTTTCAAGCGGTCCATGACCGCTTCTTCGTCGGCTTCATGAATGGTCTCATCGTGACTTAGTCGCTCCAGTAAAATCTCTGAGCCCAAGTTCGAAGTCATGATGAGGACCGTGTTTTTAAAGTTGACTTTACGCCCTTTCCCATCGGTCATGTGCCCTTCGTCAAGCACTTGTAAGAGGCTGTTAAAGACTTCAGGATGTGCCTTTTCGACCTCATCAAACAAAATCACACTGTATGGTTTACGGCGCACAAGCTCCGTCAGTTGACCTCCTGATTCATACCCGACATACCCTGGAGGCGCCCCGATCAAACGAGCAATCGAATGACGCTCTTGATATTCCCCCATGTCAATGCGAATCATCTGATCTTCACTGTCAAAAAGGGCTTGGGCCAACGCTTTGGCTAGCTCTGTTTTCCCCACGCCGGTAGGCCCAAGGAAGATAAAGGAGCCCAAGGGACGTTTGGGGTCGTTGAGCATCGTACGCGCCCGAATGATCGCATCTGAAACTGCCTTGACGGCGGCGTCTTGACCCATCACCCGTTGATGCAATCGCTGTTCTAAGTCGAGTAACTTTTCACGTTCACTTGAGAGCAACTTGGTGGCGGGAATACCCGTCCATTTTGAGACGATGTGGGCGATTTCTTGATCGCGTACCACTTCTTTGATGAGCTGCGTCGGTTTTCCCTCTAAAGCTTGGGCTTTTTCTAACGCTTTTTCCGCCTCGATGAGATCGCCGTATTGAAGTTTTGCTAAACGCTCAAGATCATATTCTCTTGACGCTTGGTCAATCTCCAACTTAATTTGCTCAATGCGTTTGACCAACTCTTTATGACCCGATAAGGCCGCCTTTTCTGACTCCCAACGGATCTTTAACGCATCGTGGTCGGCTTTCATGGTTTGGATGTCGGCTTGGATATGTTTGAGTCGCTCCTGTGAGGCAGCGTCGGTTTCTTTCATGAGTGAGGTTTGTTCAATTTCAAGCTGTAACAAACGTCGCTCTAACCGATCGAGTTCAGCCGGTTTCGAATCAATTTCCGTGCGTAAAAGCGCCGCGGCTTCATCCATTAGATCAATCGCTTTATCTGGTAAAAAGCGATCACTGATGTACTTATGCGACAGCGTTGCACAGGCAATCAAGGCTTGGTCTGAGATTTTCACCCCATGGTGAATTTCAAACTTTTCTTTGATGCCTCTTAAAATACTGATGGTATCTTCGACGGTCGGCTGATCGATGAGGACGGGTTGAAAGCGACGTTCTAAGGCCGCATCTTTTTCAATGTAGCGGCGATACTCTTCTAGCGTCGTCGCACCAATACAGTGCAACTCGCCTCGAGCAAGCATCGGCTTTAAAAGATTGCCCGCATCCATCGCACCGTCGGTCTTTCCAGCACCCACAATCAAATGCAGCTCATCGATAAACAACAAGATTTCTCCTGCGGAATCTTTAATCGCATTGAGCACCGTTTTAAGCCGTTCTTCAAACTCGCCACGATATTTCGCGCCGGCGACCAAAGCCCCCATATCGAGCGCGAAAATGCGTTTGTCTTTGAGTCCTTCGGGCACGTCGCCCGCCACAATGCGAAGCGCTAGCCCCTCCGCAATCGCCGTTTTCCCTACACCGGGTTCACCAATTAAGACTGGGTTATTTTTCGTGCGCCGTGACAAAATACGAATGACGCGACGAATCTCTTCATCGCGACCAATGACCGGATCGAGTTTCCCTTCATGGGCGAGGTCCACTAAATCACGTCCATATTTTTCGAGTGCTTCGGTGCGCTCACGTGCGGCTCCTTGACCCTTTTTCGCAAAGAACGTGGTCAAAAACGCATCGAAGCGTTCCTTTGTCACACCCTCTTCTTTGAGTAGTTTGTTGGTCTCTTTGTGTTGGAACAAAGCCATATATAAGTGATGCACATCAAGGTTTGAAGCGCCTTCGTTTTGACGATGTTGATCCGCGTCCAACAACACTTGATTGGCTTGACGGTCCATCATCAAGTCGTTGGTGTCTTCAATCACAGGATACGTCTTAAGCTGCGCATCTAAGCGTGCTTGAAGACGCGCTTTGAGTCCTGATTGGGTGTTTAAAAACAAGGAAACCACCGTGTGCTCCACGTCTAAAAGCACCCGGTGAAAGTGATGGGGCGTCATGGTTTGGTGGCGTAAACGAATGGTGAGTTGTTGCGTACGTTCCAACACCTCACGACCGTTTGAGGTCATCGATTCTAAGTTCATCGAATCATCCTTTCTTGAGAAAACAAGGCTTGGGAAGCCAAGCCTTGTTACTCTACATCAATTAAGACACGCGTTTCAACGGGTGACTTTTTAGGTACATGGACGCTTAAAACACCGTCTTCTAGCCGTGCTTTGATGTTTTTCTCGTCGATGTCCGCGAGGTAGATGGCACGCTTCATGTTGACGTGGCGGCGTTCTTTGTGAATGTAGTTTTTTGTCTCTTTTTCATCGTGTTCTTGTGAGGTCACTTCAATGGACAAGCGCTCCTGATCATAGCTGATGGTGAGTTGATCTTTTTTGATGCCTGGCAGATCAGCTGTGATATGGTAGGCGTCGTCGTGTTGTGACACATCCATTTTAAAACTGTGATTGGGAGATAAAAACTCATCGACCCAGTCGTTGACATTCAGACGGTTCAGTGCGGTGTGACTTGGTAACATACGAAATACCATATAAAACCCCTCCTATGTGATTTGTTAGCACTCTTGATAGTTGAGTGCTAATTACACTTTTATTATACTCAAAATCAAACAGCTGTCAAGAGAGATGATTGCACAAAAAAACACGCCGTAGCGTGTTAAGATTGTTTGAGTTTTTGGACCAGAATTTCAAGTGTTAAGACCAACGCAATGATGATGATGGTCCAAGCAAACACGTCATCGTAAGCCAAGGAAATACGGGAGATGTAAAGTGCTCGGCCGATGGACACCGGAGACTGCGCGATAAATTCGGCCATCACCAACACTTTAAATCCTAAGCCTAAACTTTGAAGAAGCCCTGTTTTAATGAACGGTAACGTCAGCGGCAAATAAAACTTAAACGCACCGAGCCACACCCGTTGTGTTTCCATGGTGTAGGCTTCCTTTAAAGAAGGATCAATGTTGAGTACCCCTTGTCTGGTGGCTTCATACAGCAGCGGAAACAACATTAAGAACGTGATGATGTAAAGCGAGGTGCGTGAACCGTATAAAATCAAGATGACGACAATCACGCTGGCCACGGGCACGGTACGTAAACTGGTCACCAATGGTTTTAAGAAAGCATCGACATCCGGCAACACACCCGCAAGCAACCCCACACCCACACCTAAGAGGGTGGCGATGACAATCGCACTGAATAAACGATAAAACGAGCTCGCAAGAATGCGGTATGTTTGGCCCGTGGTTAAAAGACGTCCTAACGCGTCTAAAACATCGGTGGGATACGGCAACAACGTTCGGTTCCCCACACGCCACGCAAAAAACGTCCAAACCAACACAAACAACAGTACCGCAACCATGCCTAAACTCGTTTTTTTCATCTTACTCCGTAAAGTAGAATGCGTCCTGGGGCAACGCACCACCAATGAGATTTGGATTCATCTCTAAGATAACTGTGAAGAACGTTTCTAAACTGCCTCGAACCTCTTGAGCCCACATAAATCGAAGATTTGACCTTGGGATGGCCTGCGTTAGCACCGG
>SKJA01000157.1 GCA_007116105.1 Candidatus Izemoplasma sp. | reverse complement strand
CGGTGGATAAATCCGCAATCTTTACCTCTTCAAACGAGGTGATTCCAAACTGTTCAAACAACGCTTTGCGACGTGCTTCAACCACCGCGTCTTCCAAGCCATGCATCGCCCCAAAATAGCGGAACAAATAGTTGGGTGTAAAGAAGTCATCAAGCTTTAACTCACTGGTTAAAAACCCGATTTTAGAACGCACCAACGCAGGGTTCTTGATGATGCTCGCACCATCGACCAACGCGTCTCCTGAGTCGGGTTTAATCAACGTTGAAAGCATTCTTAGCGTGGTGGTTTTTCCTGCACCATTCGGTCCAAGTAGACCAAAGATCTCACCTGAATGAAGGGAAAGAGACAATGCTTTAACCGCTTCTTTCACGCGCACTTCTGTGCGGTTGATTTTGCGCTGTTTTTTACTTAATTTAAAGGATTTGTTTAAATCTTGAATTTCAATAATCGTCATCGAGTTTGATCCTTTCTATTTTTTAATCATTTAATCACATGAAGGAGTAACACATGGGCTGTGGACATTTCAATGAAACACGACAAAGTTTGTCGTGTTTTAAGTATTTGTTTGCCAATAATAGATCGCCAATTGTGTGCGGTCACGACAATCTAATTTTTCGAGCATCACACTGATCATGTTACGGAGTGTGCCTTCACTAACAAACATTCGTGAGGCGATTTCTTTATTGGTATACCCCTGCGCTATCAGTTCAAGACACTCGTTTTCTCGTGCTGTTAATAAACGTTCATCGGGACGCTTTGTGAATGCTTCAAGCGCGGTTTGGGAGAAAATCGCTTGACCTTCAAAGACGTGTTGAATGGTGGCGAGTTGTGTCTTCAAATCATCGGTTTTTAACACATATCCTTTCGCACCGGCTTGAAGTGCTTGATGAATCGAACGCAAATCACGAAACGTCGTTAACATGATGACTTTCACCTCAGGTCGGTGCGAATGAATCCAAGCGCACGCTTCAATGCCATTCATGCGGGGCATTTGAATGTCCATTAACACAATGTCCACCGTGTGGTCGTTTAAGAACGCAATGGCTTCTTCCCCATCGGAGCAGGTGCCGACAATGTGTGCGTCTGTGTGTTTTTTTAAAATGATGCTTAAGCTTTCTAAGATTAACGCATCGTCATCCACCAACAATAGTCTCATCGTGTCCTCCTTCTCGGTGTAGCGGCAACACACAAATGAGTTCAAACTCATACGCATGCACCACACTCAATGACCCACCAAAAACTTCCACACGCCGTCTCATGGCGCGTAACCCAAAGCCAATCTGTGAATGGACGTCTTTGGGTCGGTCGTTTTTCACACTTAAGCGAACCCGATGGGTTAAGACCTCTAAAGTGACTTGCACCATGGTCGGGTGAGCATGTTTTAAGACATTCGTGAGCGCCTCTTTGAGAACCGCTAAAAGGCGCGACCACACTTCGGGTGTTAAACGGTCAAGATTCCCTTGCGTGATGTGTTCAATCGAGGGTCCAGGAAAGTTCTCCAACAACGTCTTAAATCGTTCATAAGCCAACGCTTCTTCTGGTTTCGTCCCGTGGACGGTGGCTTTCAGTGACGTTAGGGAGGATTCAAGACGCGACTTCAGAGCTAGAAAGGAGGGGTGAGTTTGACTTTCAGGCACCACACTTTCATACGCTCTTAACGCCAATAACCCACCCGTAAGCTCATGGCCAAGATCGTCATGAAGCTGTCTAGCAATGCGGTCACGTTCTGTAAGCATGCTTAAGCGTGTCTGTTCTTCAATCGACTCTAACAGCGTTGTATTTTCCTGATTTAACTGATACAGTTGTTCACGCAGTTCATCGACGATACGGTGTGTGCGGTGTTCTTGTTGTCTCCAGCGATGCAGGATAAAGCCACTGATCAGCGAAAACAGGACCATTAAAAGCACCCAAGGCTGACTTAGCGCCACCGCCACGAAACCACCATAAAACAACACCCCTGCAGGATGACCTAAAGCCATTAAGTTCAGCGCAAAAGGCAACCCAATCCAGACAAGGTTCACATCCAAGAATAAGATAAGAAGCCACAACAGACCTTCAAAAACCCAGCCTTTTGTTGCCACTTTGAAGCGCAAACGCAAAGCCAAAAGGGCACCCGCCACCAACCAAAGCAAAAAGACTGTCGGTGTTTGTGGATTGAGCATCCACAAAACGACAGCACTTTGCCAAAGCATTAAAGCATAATAGATGTGGTGTGAGCGTACACTCAGTCTCATTCGTAACTCCGCTTAGATCCTATCGTTATAAAAATTATACCAAATCCCACCAAAATAGCTAGACTTAGAAGAACCGATGAGACGACATTCCGGGCGGCTTCCTCTAACCCAAACGCAAACCAGTATGTCGGTAAAATCACCGCCACTGAACGCATGCGATCGGGCATCACACTTAAAGGAAACATCATTCCGCCCATCACCGCCATTAAATTGGCACCGATGCTAAAGATGGACAATGAGGTGTTAAAGCTTTTGAAGAAGGTGTGCCAAAAGAGCGCCAACGTCACACACATCAACGAAAACACCCACAGCAAGGCGCTGGCCGGAAGATAAAAAGTAAGTCCCGTAGGATAACGCCAAGCGGAGATGACCACAAACAAGATGACTTGCACCGTCATGATCAAGGCATACCCTAACAGATGACCCAATAGATAATCGCGGTGCGAAATCGGTGACGCGGCAATGCGCACAACCGTGCGCAATTGACGATCTTCAATGATTTGCTTGCTGATGAGAAAACTCGTGAACATGATCACCAAACCAAATAGACCAAAGGGCCCCACAGGTGGTTGAGTGTCATCAAACATCGGAATCACCAACACCGCCAGAGGAAATCCAAGCCACATCAACAACGTAAAGCGCTGCGAGAGTAACCGTTTAAACACCAAGGCGAAGACGGCGCTCATGAGAGCACACTCTTGGATAAGCGGGCGGCCCATAACGCCACCACCACAATGCCCACACTCAACAAGCCAACCCCTAAGAAGACATCTTCTGGACGGTGTTCAATAAAGCCATACAAGGCATGATGCACCCAGGTGAGAGGCGAAGAATAAATTCGGGCCCAGCGGGTAAACGCACTCTCCGGCAGTGGCACAAAGAACCCCGCTAAAATCATCGCACCGATGATGTACAGTGTGATGGCCAACTGAGCGCGAGCGGCTTTTTTGAACACAAAGATCAACCACGCCGCAAACAACTGAGCAAACACCACACCCAACAACAACACCGCCAACACACCCACTAAGTTAGGGATTTGTGCGCCAAAGACAAGCCAAACGTAACCGAGTAAGACAAGACTTTGAGCATAGCTTACAAGGATTGAAAAGAGCAGATTTGCATACACAAACCGCATCGGGTGTAGGGGACTCATGAGTAAGCGATTTTTGAATGGGCTAAAGAAATCGTGTTCAAGTCCTTCAAACGTGTACGCTGCGCCAAACCCTTGAAACATAAGAATGTAAATCAAGCCAATGTAAAGCGCCGCAACCTCCACAGGAGGCGCTTCAGGCACGTTACGATTGATCGACACCATCAAGGTGATGAGAACGAGAGGTAAGCCAATTAAAATGACATGACCGATGGTGTCTTTAAGCAGTCTTAAAAGATAAAACCTAACCATCTATGCCACCTCACCATCGCGTAAAGATTTGCCTGTCAACATCAAAAAGACATCCTCAAGCGTCGGCTGTTCCGACGCAACGTGTACAATCGTCTCCTGCGAAAGTTGGGCTAAAACTTTATCTAAGATGACCGCACCTGCATGCGCAATCACATGGTAGGTGTCGTCTTGAAGGGTCACTTCTTTCACATCCGGCAAGGCTTTGAGTTTCGTCACAGTGGCTGGGGAGCCTTGCTTGACCGTAATGTGCATGGTCGCATCCCCTTTCATTTGCTCGATCAAACTCTTCGTGGTGCCATGGGCGATGATGTGCCCTTGGTCAACAATGTAAACCCGGTCCGCAATCGCTTCGACTTCCTCGATGTAATGGGAGGTATAAATGATGGAGACGTTGGTTTTTTTCGCTAAGTCTTTGACAAACGATAAGATGTAGTGACGACTTTGAGGATCAATGCCTACGGTCGGTTCATCCATGATGATGAGTTCAGGCTCATGCAACAGCGCGCACCCGATGTTTAAGCGGCGTTTCATCCCGCCAGAATACTTTTTAGGAATGTCATGCAGTCGGTCCGCCAAACCAATCCGTTGACCCACCTCTTGAATTCGTTGTTCTAACGCCTCCCCTTTAAGACCGTATAACCGGCCAAAAAAGCGTAGGTTTTCATAGGCACTTAACTCTTCATACACCGTAATCTCTTGGGTCACTAAGCCAATGCGTTGACGTAAGTCACGATTTTTGCCGTTTTGCGCTTGACCAAAGACCTCGACGATACCCCCATCCACCTCATGGAGCCCCACAAGCGCTTTAATGGCCGTCGTTTTACCTGCACCGTTGGGTCCAAGCAACCCTACCACTTCACCCGCGTGGACCTCTAAGTCAAAGTAGTCGAGTGCCAATGTGTTGCCTTGATACCGTTTAATGACGTCTTTCATTTTAACAATCATGTCTATCACCTCACCATCAGCGTATCAAATCTTAAGTCTTAAAAACAGTGACATTTGTCATAACATAAAAAAAACACACAAGCGTGTGTTTTATTGCCAAAAGGTTTTTGACCCTTTGCGATAATCCATGTTAAAGAAAATGAGTTTATACAGCAAATCATACGACACCTCTTCGGTGCGTTTTATCCGAAAGAGATGTTTCGTTTGCTCGTACCCAGCGGCTTTTATGTCCGCATCAAACTGGTCGAGGGCGGCCCGCTCAGGCGAAACAGAAAT
>SKJA01000009.1 GCA_007116105.1 Candidatus Izemoplasma sp. | reverse complement strand
CGGTGCGCTTACAGCACGATGGTTACAACGTTACGCTTTATGAACAACGCGATCATGTCGGGGGTAAAATGGGCCAAATTAAAGGCAAGGGTTATACCTTTGATTTAGGACCAACGATCGTCATGATGCCCCACATCTACAAAGAAGTCTTAGCTTACACGGGCGTCAACCCAGACGATTACATTCAGTTTCAACCGCTAGACCCAATGTATCGCATCACTTACCCTGACGGCGAAACGATTGATGCGACCACCGATTTAGAGAAAATGACCTATGATTTCGAACAACGGACCCCTGGGACAGCCCAAGGCTTTTTATCGTATTTAAACGATACGTATACCAAGTATCAAGTCGCCAAAGATCATTTCATTGAAAAGAGCTTCCGTAAAAAGACGGACTTTTACAATCCCAAAACGCTTTGGCAAGCGCTCAAACTTAAAACGTTTGACAGTGCCCATCATACCATTTCAAAGTACATTAAAGACGAAAAAATTCAAAACATGTTATCGTTTCAAACGCTTTATATTGGGATTTCACCGAAAAAAGGCCCATCCATTTATACCATCATTCCGATGATTGAAACGCTTTATGGCGTTCATTACGCCAGAGGCGGAATGTACGCGTATGCGGCAGCTTTAGAGCGTCGTTTTAAAGAACTGGGTGGAGAGATTGTCTTAAACACCCGTGTCGATGAAGTGCTCTTTGAAAATCAAGTGGCCAAAGGCATTCGCATTAAAGACAAAACGATTGACGCCGACGCCGTCGTTGTCAATGCGGATTTCCCGCATGCGATGAACAACCTCATCAAAGATAAAAAAGTTAAAGGCAAATACACGGAAGAAAAAATTAACAATTTAGAGTATTCATGCAGTGTCTTCTTGATGTACATTGGTCTCAAAAAGAAAGTGCCTTCGCTTAAAGTTCATAACCTTTATTTTGGTGGGGATTTTGATCAAAACCTTAATCAAATCTTTAGCGGCGTCTTACCCGAAGACCCAGCTTACTACATTTATTCACCGTCTCAAATTGATGACAGCGTGGCACCAGAAGGCCATGAGGCCATCTATGTTTTAGTGCCTGTCCCCGAACTAAAGACAGCAACGTTTGAATGGACCGAAGAAGTGAAAGAAAGTTACAAACAAAAGATTTTCGCGAAAATGAAAACGTTAGAAGGTTTAGAAGATATGGAAGACCATATCGATTTCTTCACCACGATGACCCCACCAGATTTTGAAGCCGATTTAAGCGCTCAGTTTGGGGCGACCTTTGGCCTTGCGCCCACGCTCGGACAAAGCAACTACTTTAGACCTAAAAACGTCCATCCGTATGCGAAAAAGCTCTATTTTGCGGGCAGCTCAGTCCATCCTGGTGCCGGGGTCCCCATTGCGATCACCTCTGGTAAACTCGTACACAGTGAAATTAAAAAGGATCTTTAACCAATAAAACGGCTTTTTCAGCCGTTTTAATGTTAAGGAGTGAGGCTTTATGAAAAAACTATTTTTGTTATTTTTATTAGGGTTTGGGTTGATCAGTTTAAGTGCGTGTGATTTTATCCAAGACATCTTAGACGTCGAGCCAACCAGTGAACAAATCATCATCGAAGATACCATCCAAGCGCAAATGATGGAAACCCGGACGCACATCCGTGCGACCAACATTGGGGTTCAAGTGGATTTGTTTAATAACATTGCGGGACGCTTTGAACGCATGGCTGGCACCAGCCGAGGTAGCGGCGTCATCTTTGCCTTTCAAGACGGACATTATTATGCGCTCACCAATTTTCACGTCATAGATCCACAAGAATACGCGAGAGCTTCTTACATGGTGATGCCAGGTTATAGTGAGGAAGGTTTTGACGCAGAAGTCATCTTTTATGACGAAAGCAAAGATCTAGCCATCTTAACCTTTGAGGCCCCTGAAGGGTTGTTTCCGTTGATGGATGTCACAACGCGTGAGTTTAGACCACTCGGTGAAGAAGAGTTTGTTTTAGCGGTGGGGAATCCTTCCGCGTTAACATCTCTTGTGACCTTTGGCGAGTTTATTCGTTTAGCCCGTGTGGCGGATGTGGATTTTCCTGTGATTTTGCATAGCGCCCTTATTTTCCCTGGGAACAGCGGTGGCGCCTTAACCGATTTAGAGGGTCACTTGGTCGGCATTAACACATGGACCAGCCGGACCGACGATGAGCGTAATTTAGCCGTACCTCTAAGCGAAGTTTTAGCGTTTATTCGAGCGTTTGATGAAGGATTACTTCCATGAGAATCTTAGTGAGTGGATTTAAACCCTTTGGGGCACTCACCAGCAATCCTACCGAAGCACTCATAGAGGCATTGCCAAGTGACATTGGCGATAAAACGGTGGATACCGTGTTGTTGCCTGTCGAATATGAAACGGCTTTTCAAGTCTTAAATCAAGCGGTGTTAAAAGAACGTTATGACAGTGTGATTATGTTAGGGTTAGCCGCCGGCAGAAAAAATATTAACATCGAACACCATGCGATCAATTTAAGGCACGCGAGCCTTGCGGATGAAGCTGGCGTTGTTAAAGCGTTTGAAAAGATTCGTGACCAAGGCCCGGCCTTGGTTGAGAGTACCTTGCCTTATGAAAATCTTTTGAGGCTTGCTAAAGACGAAAAACGTCCCATCACGTTATCGACGGATGCGGGCGCTTATGTGTGTAATGATGTCTTTTATTTGATGCGTTTATACCATCCAACTCTTTGTGCAGGGTTTATTCATGTGCCAGACATAAACACCTTGTCTTTTGACATACAGTTAGAACAGCTTGTTTGGCTCATCAATCAAATCTAAACAGCCCCCTCAAGAAGATGAGGGGGTTTTTTAAAATATTTATAGAGTAAAAAAAAGTGTTCTCAAAAAGCGTTCATCTTTGGTATAATTTTTTATAGGAAGGTGAGCCATGAGAAGGGACGTAAGGAACACAAAAAGAAAAGGCAGCTTAAGGATTTTTAAGCATGCCTTTTTTAATGATAAGAAGGTGACGCGATGGAATTGATGAGCGCCAAATGTACAGCGTGTGGCGCGGGGTTAAAGGTTGATCGTGATACGAGTGTGATCACGTGTGAGTACTGTCAAAACCGGATACTGGTGAAACAAGCGGTCGCGTTCGCAAAAGTCGAAGTGGATCGCAGCAAAGACATCGAGACGTACCGCGTTTCGTTAGCGACTGCGGTGAAGAAGAACAGTCTTGGCGAAATCGAACGCTTAGCGCGTCAGATACTCGATGTCTTGCCTGAGGACTTCCCCGCCAATTATTATTTCGCTTATGCGAAACAAGCGCGCAACGAACCGTCCTATATGCGCCAGTTTTTAAGCGCGCCACCAGAAGGCAGTGACAGCGACGTGACGCGGGTGGTTGAGCACTTGATAAAGCGCAGTGACTTAAGAGATAAAGAAGCGATTTTAGCGTTTTTAGAGCACGTCCAACCAGACGCAGAAGCACGTTATTTAGAAGCGCACGCCGCGCGCATTCATCAAGAAGACCAATACGCCCCGATTCCGCGTGATGTGTTTATTTGTTTTAGTTCAAAACAAACAGCCAGCGCTGAGCGGGTCTTAGAAGCGATTGAACGCGAAGGGCATAGCGCGTGGATTGCGACGCGCAATTTACGCCCTGAAGACAGTGAAAACTATTGGCACAACATCGAACAAGCGATCCAACAAGCGCGTGTGGTGGTGGTGATGTCAAGTGGCGATGCGATGGTGAGTCGTGACGTACAGTATGAGCTTGACCTCGCCCGTAAATATGACAAACGTTTGATTGAATACAAACTGGATGAACACCCGCACACACTGTTTTTTAAACACGTCTTTGACGGATTGAAATGGGTCGATGGGATAGAGGACAACGCGAAGAGTCGAAGCCGTTTGATGGAACGGGTGTTTGAAGAACTTGAAGCGGTGAAAGTGGAAAAGCCTTTAAAACCGTTTACCACCCCGATGAAACCACCGAAACCCCGTGTGAAACGTAGACGTGGTCGCCTGATGATGGCGATGACGCTTTTGGTCGTCATCGGTGGGCTCATAGGGACAGCGTTGACGCAAGGCTGGTTGGAGGGGTTTCAAAGAACCGCCCCATCACCTACGCTCGAGCAACACTTAGCGGAAGCGGCGACCCTAATCACGCTTGATTTTAATCCTTCGGTGGTGATCTTTTTAGACGCGAGCGGTGGGGTCTTAGGGTTTGCGGCGCTGGATGATAACAGCCACGCGATTTTACAACACACCCTCTTAGACCAAAGCAGTTATGAGAGTTTAGTCCAAGGCATTGTCCAACAAGCGGTCTTTGAAGGTTGGATTGGGGCGACCGACACGGTGTTGATCGGGGTCGAAAGCCGTGACCCAATCCAACGTCAATTGATGCCTGGGATCATTCAAACGATCATTGAAACGCATACGGTGGGTAAAAATGTGACGTTTATTGTGCAGGCGTATACGTTTGACCGAGCGATCGCCGAAGGGCATTTAGTGAATGAACAAACGACGCGTTTACGCGCGAACATCATTGAAACGATTGTGACGTATTCCGAAATCCCGCAAGACGCACACGTCTTAAGACACGCATGGCGCGTGCAAGACTTAGTGGCGTTACATGATGAAATCGAACTCCTCCGTCAGTTACCCACACTGGAGCTGCACGGTGAAACGGTGCTTGAGTGGGATGTTTTCACAGCCTATACCGACGCTGGGGCCAGTGCGTTTGACCATGAAGGCAATGCCTTAAGCGTGATTCAAACAGGCAGTGTTGAGGTGAACACGGTAGGGACCTATACGCTTGAGTTTCATGCGGTGGATGGCGAAGGCCGGACCACGCCAACCCTGACACGCACCGTGACGG
>SKJA01000002.1 GCA_007116105.1 Candidatus Izemoplasma sp. | reverse complement strand
TTCGTCATGTATGGGGTAATGTAGATGATGATGCCCATCAAACCCATCAATTGGCGGTTGAACGTCCCAAACGCAGGACCGATGACAAACGCCATAATCATGATCATAACGAGCAAAGGTGTGCCGTAAATTATTTCCGTAAAGACATCGGTAAACGCTCTAAAAAATCGGAACTTCGCTTGTGTCATGAGATAAAAAACAAACCCTAAAACGACACTTCCGATGAGTGAAATGATGGAAATCTCAATGGTATTAAAAAAGCCTGAACGAATGTTTGCAGCAAATGGGAGAACCGCAGAGAGTTGAAAGGGGCGTGTTTGTCGCACCACGACAAACACGCCTAACAACACGAACACCGACAGCGCAAACACATACGCTAATAGCGAAGAGTCTTTAACCGATACCCATTTCGATTCACGTGGTGTTTGAAGCTGCGTCGGACTTGGTTTAGTCTTCATTGATGAAGAAATCGAGTCCGAAACGCTCTAAGACTAAGATGATGGCGGGGTCCCAATCGCTTGCATTTAAGTTACTAACATCCCATTTTTCACGAAGTTGGTCATATAAGCCACCGGGTTGATTAAGGGTTGCGATGAATTGATTGGCTTGCTCTAACAGTTCTGTTTCTCCTTGACGCACACCCATCGCGATGGGTGAAGATTGCCAAGCATCAAAAATCACAATGGTGTCTTCAGGGTTGGCGATGTGACCACGAACCACAGGGAACGTGCTCATCATGAGGACATCGGCTTGACCTTGAACGACATTGAGTACGGCGGCTTCTAAGTTGGTCGCAATTTCAACCGGTAAGCCCAACTGTTCTGGGAATGAGGCTGAGATTTGACCGGTCACACCGGTGAAGCGTGCACTTGAAATCGCCAAGATGTCGTCGGTGGTGGAATCCTCAGTTAACCCATTCGCTTCAGCAAACGCACGGTTTACAAGCGATGGGATTTTGAAGTAAAAGTAGGTGTCACTGAAATCAATTGTTTCAGCGCGTGCTGGGGTGTTACTCATGGAGGCGATGATGATGTCAATTTCACCTGAGTTTAAGGACGGAATGAGCGATGCAAAGTTGGTGTTGACGATCTCAACTTCACGACCTAAAAACTCTCCGAAGGCGAGTGCCACATCGACGCTGATGCCAAGAGGCGTCCCGTCACTGGCTTCTGTTTCAAAGGGTGGGAACCGTAAATCCATACCCACACGTAAGACTTCTTCATCACGGCCGCCACAGCCGACTAGGACAAAGGCAGTCAGTAAAAATAAAGCGAGTGCTATCATCTTTTTCATTGTAATGCTCCTTTATATTTGGATTAGTCTTTGATAAAAAGACTGATGGAACTTTGATATCGTCATTATACTTAAACATAGTGTGTGTCACAAACAATATGCACATCTAAATTTGTGCATCTTTATTACTTTTTAGACGCACAGCTTTTAGTGCTTCCAGTCGACATTTAACCGCGTTTTATGCTATAGTATTAAAAATTATGTACAGGTGACGGCTGATGAAACGCTTAACTTTTGGTATCATACTATTGCTTGCGCTGTGGTCTTCATGGTGGGCGTGGGGACAAGACCAATGGATCTCTCAACGCTACTTTACAACGCAAACGGTGTGGGCTGTGATGCTGAGTATGCTTGTGCTTTTCATCTTAGGCACACAGCATCGTTTCGCTACCCTCATCGTCAGTGTGACCACCTTTAACATGATCATCACAGGGTTGGTTTACCATCTTGTTTTAGAGGTCACTCAACTCCATTTTCAAGCGCATCTCTCGCACACCATTCTGCCCCTTGCCATGCTTGGCGTGTTTTTCTTCTTTTTAGAAAACTCCTTCACGTACCGCCAGGTGTGGTGGCTGTTGGTCTATCCTTTAGGGTACTTAGGTTTCTTCATCGTCTTTGGGGGTGTGCTGGCTTGGTATCCTTATCCGTTCATGGATGTTGGCACGCTCGGCTTAGGTCCTGTTTTACGCTTTAGTTTAGGCGTCTTAGCCCCACTCTTCTTCGTGCTTGCATTGGGCTTGGTGTTTATCAAGCAGCGTATCCACAAAAAAGACCATCCGAAGATGGTCTAAGTAATGGTTTGACTGAGAGACTGCGCCAAACTCATGCGCGTCCATTGACGTTTTAAAATCCAACGTGACAATCCATATATTAAGACAGCAAAGATCAACACCGCACCGAAATGCCAGGGATTCAACACCATCAAGAAAACCATGTTGAAACGAGTCGCAAAATAAAACATGATCAACTCAAACGTTAGATACGCAATCGGCACCATCAACACCACCAGCACCATCATGAGCATTCCGTAAGGATGTATGAAGACCCGATCGAGGGTCTTTTTTTCATACCCTAACAAGGAGAACACTTGCATGTCGTAGCGTTTGTGTTCAAAGACCATCAACATCACCAACAACATCACCACAAGTCCCATCCCTAATGAGGCTGCGGTCATCCAAAAGAACATCGCCACACTCAACTGTGTGAGCCACTCACTTTGCTCGCGCAATTGTGTCACACTCAGTGTGACACTGAATGGTTCAGTAAAGGGGGTGTCGGAGTAGATGACATTGACAAACGAGGAGGTCAAGCCTTCACTGAGCAAGCGACTTAACGCGGAGCGCTCAAGAAACACACGATCGTTCAAGTAGTCTTCGTGAATGCCCACAATCGTTCGTTCAAGTCGCACATCACCAAAATCTAACGTTAAGGTGTCACCCACACGGTGTTGTCCTTTCATTGCCAAGGCACGTGTCACGATGACCCCTTCATTGGCTAAACGCGAGGTGATGCGTTGACCGGCTTCTTTGAGCGGTAGACGTGTGCTGTCAAGTTCAAGACCGACGACCACCACCGGGGTATCCTCAATGAGAATGTCCGGCAGTTCAATGACCCCTTCGCCTTGAGCTTGTTGCGCTGCGTTGCAGCCTGTAAAGAGTGGGCAAAACCCAACATATTCATAGTTTAGTTCATCGAAGGTGAGGGCATTCATACGGTCAAAACTACTGTGCATTGAAAACCCTAAAAAGATCAGATAAAGCGCGCTACTCATCCCTAAAAGAAACACCATCAATGCCGCCCGTTGACGCACGAGGTACTGCCAAGCAAGGCGCACCATAAACGGTTTTGATTGCGGGTCAAGCGTTGCGTGACGGGCTTTGACTTTGGGTGGTTTCAGTGTTTTTGGATTCAACAGTTTGAGTGCATCAATGCGCACCAAACGGGCCGTCACAAAGGCCCCCAACCCGACGAGAACTGCGAGTGGAACCAGAGTCGAAAGCACAAACACGCGCCAAGAAAAAACGACAGGCGTGCTTGGTAACACGTACAGCAATTGATACAACCCTGTTAGGCTAGGCGCAACCCATAGCCCAATCACATAACCTAGAAGTAAACCAGGTAAAGCCAAGAGAAAAACAAACAACACATAAGGCAAGACAATCGCGTGTGATGGGGTGCCTAACGCTTTTAATAGTCCAATCGGTCCACGTTGATCGTTGAGCATCTTATGGACCATCACATAGACCACAAAGACCCCGATGAGCGCAATCAATAGACTTAAGCTTAGACCAAACGCTTCCCCGCCCGCCAACTCATCGTAAATGGCCCCACTGCGTAAGGTGTTTCGCGTTGAAAAACCCGTGAGAACGACAGGGGATTCAATCAGCTCGGTTAACACCGACACATCACCCAAGCCTCCATACGAGACTTCAAGCGAACCGTCTAAGCGCGCAAACTGTGTGTCATCCACAAGCACCAAAGTCCGCGAGCGCGTGTTTAGAATAAACGCCTCACCAAACATGACCAAACTGTAATCGGGCACCATAAAGAAACCCACAATCAACAACGGCTCTCCTTGTAAGGTGATCGTATCCCCGACCTCATGCCCCCATGCTTGCGCATACACCGGCAACAACATCACTTCGCCCACCGCTTCAGGGAGTCGCCCTTCAACGACCTTGGTCAGGTTGACTGTGTGGGTTGGTTTGAGGGCTCTAAAGGCGTGTTCTTCCGCTCCAAAGGAGCTGTTAAAGTCTTTACTGAAGCGCGCTTCTAGAGTCACTCCAGGACGTTGCAATGTGGCGAGTCTTTGTTCATGCAAGGCGTAAAACGTCTCAGGATCCACCTCATAGAGCGCACTGGTCGTACGAATGGCGGTTGGCATCGACAACGTTTCCCGATCACTTGGTGTGATCAAAGGCATCGGCATCAAATGAAACGTTTCTTGTTGATACGCTTTAAAGTAAGCTTCCGTGGGGGCTTGAATGGCACCCACTGAGTGTGCCATCACCCCATAGATGAAAGCACTGAGAAAAATCACAATGGACAATAAACTTGCGAGCACCCAAGACCGCTTGAAATAACGCCAGACACTTTTAAATAACATTTAGCTCCACACAATCTGTGAGGCGTCTAATTTCGTAGGGTTGAGCACATCGCTTTGAATCGTACCGGAATTCAACGTTACAATTCGGTCGCTGATCTTCGCAATGCCGCGGTGGTGGGTGATTAAAATAAGTGTCGTTTTAAACCGTTGATTGAGGTCACTCAACAACGCTAAAATGGCTTTTCCGGTGGTTTCATCCAAAGCGCCCGTGGGTTCATCACACAACAACACTTTAGGTTCTTTTACCAAGGCTCTAGCGATGGCAACCCGCTGTTGTTCACCTCCGGAGAGTTGGTGGGGAAACTTGTCTCGGTGATGGGCTAAGCCAACCGCCTCCAGCATCGCTTCACAACCCATCGAACCCGGGTTTAATCGATACCCTAAGGCGACGTTTTCATACACCGTCAGCGTCGGCATCAAATGATAGTGTTGAAAAATAAACCCAATGTTGTCTTTACGAAACGCGGTCCGCTTCTTCTCATCTA
>SKJA01000056.1 GCA_007116105.1 Candidatus Izemoplasma sp. | reverse complement strand
TTAAACTGTAACATGCTCGTGCCAAAAGCAATCGATAACACCGCGCCGAACGAGTTGTCTTTACGACTCATCACCGCAAAGCCAATCATTTGTGTGGCTCCGCCCACCAAGGCAGCGCCACCTGCTAAACCCGAAAGCCCAATTGAAATGGCAATGGCCGCAGAAGAAATCGGGGCTGTGAGTGCCATCCCCATGATGACCGCAATGATGATGCCCATGAAGAAGGGTTGGAGGGTGGTGGCTTCTTCAATAAAACGACCAACCGCTTGCATAAACCCAGCAATGGGCGCACCAATGAGCGTTGCTACCGCAAACGCGATGATACTAGACAGTAAAGGAATGAGAATGATGTCAATAGGGGTCTTCTTACGTAACACCAAGCGGAGCCCTTCAATGGCTAAGACCGTGGTCACATACGCCACCACAGGATCGTTGTGTAAGCTGGTCGCAATCCCACCAGCCACTCCGCCCGCAATTAAAGAAAGCCCTTGAAGTTTCAAACTCCAAGCAATCCCAATCCCGATGCCGATGCCCATGAAACTTCTTAAAGTCCCCGAAAGCGTCGCGAGTGCTTCGATGCCTGTAAGTGTCGCAATTTGGCCGATGATGACGCCAATGATGAGCGTCGCAAATAGCCCTAGTGCCATGCCGTTGAGGGTTTTGACAAAGTAATCTAAGATGCGTTTACCAACATGTTTCTCACTCATTCGATGGTCTCCAAAAGCGTGTCATAGTCCTCTTGTTTATACCCTAAAATCACGGTGTCTTGATGGATGAGGATGGGTCGTTTAATTAACATTCCGTCCTCCGAAAGGAGCGTTAAAGCCTCTTCTTCTGAGAGAGCCTCAAAGCGATCTTTTAAACCCAGTGCTTTATACGATTGTCCACTGGTGTTAAAAAAACGTTTCAGTGGGTAGCCACTGCGTTCTAACATCAGTTTGAGTGCATCGACACTGGGGGGATCGGCTTTAAGGTTGATGGCTTCAAACGACACGCCTTTTGACTCTAAATGTTGACGTGCTTTTTTACAGGTTGAACAGGGTGGATACTCATAAAAAATCATAGACTCACCTTCTTTAAATAGATTTCAACACAGGCTAAGAGTGCTTTGATGTCTTGAGACGTTCTTTTTTTGTGCTTAGGGTAGCGTTTCGTGGCTTGACGTGTCATCAAGCTGAGTTGTCTTTGCGCAAGCAAAGCATCCATGTTTTTATCGGTGTAAAAATAGCCTTTAGGATGAATCACGGTTGCTCCTTTCGCTAGCACCAAGGCGGCCAACCCATAATCTTGCGTGATGACACAGTCTTGGGCGGTGGTGAGGGCGGTGATTTTATAGTCTACCGCATCATGGGTGTCATCGGCACGCACCAACAAAACATCGTCGTAGTGATGGTCGTGATGGTGATTTGCAACCAAGGTCACGGGATGTTGGTAACGACGGGCACAAGCCACAAGCGCCGTGATGTTGGGTGTGGCGTCTGCGTCAATGATGATCATGGTTCCGCCTCCTAGTCCTATTTATTATAAAAGATTGGACACAAAAGTGGGTTCTAGATGAGAAAGAAACGTGCCGGTCACATTCAATCTTCTAGCAATCCCGGGTTTGGGTCATAACGCCAACCTTCGTCTGCGTGATAAATCATCTGTTTCGTCATCCCACCATCAATCACCAGATTCGCACCCTGAATGAAGCTCTGTTTGGGATCGCTTAGAAAGTAGATGGCTTGAATGATGTCTTGAGGGGTACCGACGCGTTTGGCCGGGTGTTGTTCACGGTCGGCTTTCGACATCTCTTGTTGTGTGGTGTCAATCCAGCCAGGGGTGATGGCGTTCACTCGGACACGACCACCCAAAGAAACCGCCAGAGCCTGCATCAAAGAAATCACAGCGCCTTTAGAAGCACTGTAAGCTTCGTTGTCTTGTTGCGCTTGAAACGCCCGTGTCGAAGCAATAAACACGACACTTGCTTGATGTTTCAACTGTGGTAAGAGCTGTTGCGTCAAATAAAACGGTGCGCTCACGTTCACTGCCATGACGTGATTGAAGTCGTCATACGTCGCACTCAAGACACCGCCTTTAGATGTGGCGGCGTTGTGGACCAAGACATCAAACATAAACCCTTCACTTTGGATGGTGTTGAGTGTGTGCTTAAGTTGTTCAATGTTCGATAAATCACAACGGTAATACTTCACCGAAACGGGTAATCCCTCGGGTCTAGCGTGCTGATCGAGTACCACTGCTTGGTGTCCTAAAGCATGAACATCAAGAGACAGCGCAAGGCCAATGCCTGAGGCCCCTCCAGTAATCAGATACGTTTTCATAGTTACCTCCTGTCGATACTTCATTTTAGCACGGAAAAGAAAAAGAAGAACACGAAGGTTCTTCTACTCTGTGATGACTTTAATGTTTTGTACAAATTCGCTGTTGATGATTTCGACACTCTTTTTGACTTCAACTTTCAACCAACGGTCTTCGACGGTGACCAATGTACCAAAAATCACGTGATCGAGTAGGTGGATTTGACATTGTTTTCCAACATACAGTTCAAAGATGGTTAAATCCATGGGTGTCTCCTTTCGGGAAGAGATTCGTTTATGGGCGATGAAAGCCAGACGTTTGGTGCGTTTACTTTGCGGAATGATGATGAACAACAACACAAGGATGGGTAGGTAGATTGGAATCCATTGCGTAAAGGTCATCGTCTAATGTTCGTGGGTGCCGCTCATGGTCGATTTCGCCATGGTCTCAAGAAGCTTGATCTGTTCTTTTTCACCAATCACGATCATTTTGTCTTTGGCTTCTAAAAGGGTGTTGGCTTTAGGGTTAAAAATGAACGTTTCTTTTGAATCGGCTTTTCGCAAAGCTAAAATGACCAGTCCGGTATGTTCTGCAATTTTCGAATCTTTTAATCTCGTGTTGCACAGAATCGACCCTGTTTGAATGTCAATCTCTTCCATTTCAAGTGAAATGTTTGCGGTGTCGATGACATGGTCCATAAAATGCGAAATCGACGGTCTTAACAACATCGATGCGAGCTTCTTCCCGCCCATTTCATTGGGAGAGACAGAGTTGTTCGCGCCGGCACGGCGAAGTTTTTTATAGGAGTATTCATCATGTGAACGGGCTAGAATCAGCATGTCCGGATTGTGTTCACGGGCTGTTAAGACAGTGTACACGTTGTCCGCATCTTTGGACAATGTGGTCACCAAGCCACGGGCTTTTTTAACCCCCGCCTCGAGTAAACTCTCTTCGCGGGTCGCGTCGCCTTCAATGACTAAACCGTCCAACTCTTCAATCACTTTAGGGTTGTTTTCAATCACCACAAACAACGCGCCGCGAGCTTCAAGCTCACGAATGATGATTTGTCCGGTCTCACCCGCACCACACACAATATAATGGTCCTGTAACGCCGCAATGGTTTCTTTCATTTTTCTTTGTCTCCTAACTTGATTGAATTTTCCAGCACTGATGACATCCGCAAAACTTGAAACCACAAACCCAATTGTCCCAATCCCACTCATGATGACCAAGATTGAAAAAATCTTTGCTTGATCGTTCATCTCAGCGACTTCACTGAACCCGACAGTAGACAGGGTGATGGCGGTCATATAAAGCGCGTCAATAAACCCAATGTCCAAAAAGATCATGTAGCCCACAATCGCGGTCGCAACAATCACGAAAAAGACAATCAGCGCGACTAGTAATCGATGTTTATGAAACATGACAAGCCCTCCCTAGTGTTCTGCGGTTGCGTAAGGTTTATGCAAGATACACCTTTATCTTAGTGTATCATGTTTCGTGCAGTGTGGCACCATCTACCGATGTTCACTTTGATTGAATACGCTTTTTCGCTTCTTTAGAAAGCGCCATTTTAGCGGAACGATGAAGCGTTTTTATCGCATGCACCGGTTTGAAACGAAGCGCTGAAAAGTCTTCGTCGATGGCGATTTGTCTGACGGGCTCGTAACCGTAGTGTCCTATCCGTTCAAACCCCTGGTCGCGGTGAAGATCACTGGTGTATCGTTTTGATGACTTTTTAGGATACGCCACCCAAAAGAGTGCGTCACTCGTGAGCTTTTCCATCAAGGCTGGAAGTATGTCCGCCAGCTCTTTTTGACTTTGAACAAAGATGAGTGCCATGGACATCTCATGAAGTGCGTTTAAATCCTCAAACACGTGGCCATCTTCCTTCAAGGCTTCTATCACCCAAAGACAGGTCTTGGGGGTACCAAACACAAACCGCTTCTGGGTGTCTTTTAGATTTAATTTTTTTGACAATGAATGCATCGGATGTCCTCCTTAGCCTATGGCGTCTGTTCAATGTTTTCGGGAACCGAAAAGGATTCTTCTGTCGTCTTTGAAAGCATCACCGCGGGGTGCTCAAGTGAGGTCTTACTTAGGGTTTCTTGAAGATTGAGAAGGTCTTCGATTTCACCCTTGAGGGGTTGTTTTTTGGCGATGTCTATAAATCGTTGATAGATTTTGGGTGTCTTCTCATCCTTTTGTAAATGGGCTTGATACCAAAGAATGAGTGCAAAAAGACCCTCATATTTCATCGCTTTTATCACCCGTAATGTGGCTTTATCGGTGTGTTCAAGTGCACTCATAGGGTCACTGAGCAGCGCTGCAAGATGGCTGTACGGTTTTAACAAACCCGCAAAAATTTGATTGGTGGTGTGTTCTTTTAAACCCTTCATCCGTTGCACATAGTCTTCTAAGTGACCTTGATACAAGGCTTGGGTGGTCCGTAAGAGATACTCATTGAGCTGCAAGCCACGGGTGAGTTCAAGCGTCTTTGGGTTTGTTTCAGATAAGCTCATGGCGCTAAAACGCTCCCCGTAAGTCAACTGTGCATGCGTGTTTAAAAGCATCGCATACGCTTCCCTTGAGCGCGGGTTGCGCAACGCTTCGAGGGTGTTGTTTGCGTCGTTTGAAATGCCTTTAAAAGGGATGCCGTTGAGGATGAGCACAAACAGATTGATCAAGCCAAACGGCACAAAGAAGAG